>JBILFC010000012.1:0-23564 GCA_044351785.1 Bdellovibrionota bacterium | reverse complement strand
TAAATATAGCTCAATTCCTCCGAAGGAGAAGCCGTCTAGAAAATAGGCTACAGTTTCAATATAGTAATTATGGTAATTTCTCAAGAAAGATATTTCAAAAGGTTATCCCTGTACCACGATCCTTTTTACTTTATTTCTTCCTACCCCCTTCTAAACATTACGCTACCTCCCCCATCTCAACCATCCCATCAAAATACTCAGAATCGACTAATTCCGAATTGATTTTTCCACTGCTAATAGCATTTTTCCTGTTTACAGTGGATTTTGGGGCACCTTGAATTCCACTGTAAAAAGCTTTTTCGCTATTTACAGTGGCGAATGGGTGTCAGCTAAAATAGCTCCCCTTGCTCCTCTAGCGCTTTAATTTGCTCTACCCAGTAAGCTTCCGTCCCATACTCAGGAAATGCTTTTTTAAAGGCTTGGTCTTCATAACGCTTACCAATCCAAGCTGAAAAGTGGATCATACGAAGTGTTCTAAGTGGCTCAATTAGTTTAAGGGAAGTGTAATCAAACGTTTTAAAAGTTTCATACGCTTCTAATAAATCAAGTCTTTGATTCTTAGAATATTCATCAGTCCCAGGAACAATTAACCAAATATCCTGAACCGGCGGACCACTTACAGTATCATCAAAATCCACGAAAAATAAACCATTCACTCCATCTAAAACGTTTCCCTGATGAGCATCACCATGAATACGCTGAAGAGGATAGGGCTCAAGTATCTGAGCACACCTTCCTACAATCTCATCAGCTAGGTCAAAATACCTAGACTCTAAATGAGCAGGAAGTAGTTGAAGGTCTTCAATTAAGTTTAAATTATTAAATCCATAATTTTCAACATTCAGCTTGAGCCTATGCTTAAATTCCTTTTTTGCTCCAATAACATGCATTCTAGCAAGAAGTCTTCCAATAATTGGAATTTGAAAAGCTGAAATTTCATCTACGTTTCGTCCCCCAACCTTAGGAAACAATGCACAATGAAGGCCAGTTTCTGGATCGGTATATATGGTCTCTCCGGACTCTAACTTCACGGGAGCAACTACAGGATAATCTTCAACCTCTACCAGATCAAATAAAAATTCGTGTTCTTCACGGATTTGATCTAAAGACCAACGCCCTGGCCTATAAAATTTAATTACGCGAAACTTATCCCTAACATTCTCTGATTCTGAATCTATCTCTAAATCAAAAACCCTATTCTCCATACTGTTTAGCTGCACACAACGACCAGTACACTTTACACCGAATTTTTCAGCACACTGAAGAATTTTATCTGGTAACAAAGAATGAAAAAATTGAGTTCCCTCTGAACCCCAGACCGACTGACTAGAATCTTCACTACTCATGTTAAATTATGTATCTTATGTAAAAGTAAAAACAAGGCCTAGTTTTTTAAACTCTGAACACCCTGCTTCATATCTGTGGAATTAAACAAATATGAGCCTGCTACTAGCATAGTTGCGCCTGCATCCCTACACATTTTACTAGTTTCAGCATTAATACCCCCATCTACCTCTATACTAAGAGTAGGGCATCGCTTTTTAATTAAATTAATCTTCTCAATAGATTCTGGAATAAAACTCTGTCCACCCCATCCTGGATTAACCGTCATCACAAGAACAAAATCAAGCATAGGATAAAGGGCATCTAAAGTTGAAATCGATGTGCCAGGACACAAAGCCACTCCAGCCTTTACTCCCTTAGCCTTTATTCCTTGAAGTATTCGATGCGCATGATTAGTCGCTTCTACATGAAAAGACAACATGTCAGCACCCGCAACAATGAACGAATCAACATGATTCTCGGGAGAGTTTATCATCAGATGAACATCAAGTATCAGATTACTTTTCTTCCTTACGGCCTTGATCATATCTTGCCCGAAGGAAATTGGAGGAACAAAAGAACCATCCATAACATCAAGGTGTAAAATCTCAGCACCCGATGAAGCAACCCTCTCTAGCTCAGCCTCTAAGTTAAGCCAATTAGCCGCGAGTAAAGAGGGTGCTACCTTAATCATTTTTCTAACTAAATCTTTTCAAGTCCTTCAGGAATAAAATGAGCTAAGGAACCATTATCCCACAACACACTTACAGCAACCCCTGGAGGCTCTCCCCCATCAACAGTTCTCATAGTTTGTCGGGTTGTTTCTTGTCTGATCTGTTTAACCGTACCACTTGGTCCAGCTGTTCCAGCTCTTTTTACCCGATCACCTTGTTTAAAATCTATTTTTAATTCTTTCTCTGTTTCTTTTGCCATAAACTTATCTACCTTTAAAACTTAATATCTTAATGACACTATTTATTCTTTATATTTGATGCAATGTAATTGAGGACGATCCTATCTCAAAATGGAAACTTATTTAAGTAGTAAAATCATCATTCTAGAACAATTTTCGTCAACAATTAGGACTACTTAGATGCGGATTAAATAATTAACAAATCCTGCACCTAGATCTAAGCTTTAAACATCCAAATTGGAGAAGTTATAGACACTCTTAGGAGGATTAATCGTGATTGGAAAAAACGATAAAAACAACAAATCAAATTCATTATTTTGCTCTTTCTGTGCAAAGTCGCAAGATGATGTAAGAAAATTAGTAGCAGGACCTAATGTCTATATCTGCGATGAATGCATTCATCTTTGCACAGATATTCTTACGGAGGAACTAGACGATTCTAACCTAGGTGAATCCCTAGCAGCAATCCCTACTCCACCAGAAATAAAAGATCATCTTGATAAATACGTAATTGGCCAAGATCAAGCTAAGAAATCTTTAAGCGTGGCGGTACATAACCACTACAAAAGAATACTAAGCATGGGATCACGTGGAAGTAATGGAATTGAGCTTCAGAAATCTAACATCCTTTTAGTTGGACCTACAGGCTGCGGAAAAACTCTATTAGCTCAAACATTAGCGAAATTCCTAGACGTACCCTTTACTATTGCTGATGCTACAAATCTAACAGAAGCAGGATATGTAGGGGAAGATGTAGAAAACATTATAGTGAGTTTACTTCAAGCCGCCGACTATGACGTTGAAAAAGCGGAAAGGGGTATTGTTTACATCGATGAAATAGATAAAATCTCACGTAAATCCGATAGTCCTTCAGTCACTAGAGACGTTTCTGGGGAAGGGGTACAACAAGCATTATTAAAGATACTTGAAGGAACGGTAGCAAATGTACCTCCAAAAGGTGGCAGAAAACACCCTCAGCAGGACATGCTTCAAATTGATACTTCTAACATATTATTTATATGCGGAGGTGCATTTGATGGACTAGAGCAAGTAATCAAAAGAAGACTTGGAAAAACTTCTATTGGATTTAATACAGACTCCAAATCATCTAAGAAAAAAGAAGATATAACTTTAAGAGATATAGAGCCTAAGGATCTTGTAAGTTTCGGACTAATTCCAGAATTTATTGGAAGACTCCCTGTAGTAGTAAGCCTAGAAGAGCTTTCACAAAAAGATCTTGTAAGAGTTCTTTCAGAACCTCAAAATGCTCTGATAAAACAGTATCAAGAACTTTTCAGACTAAATGAAGTAGTCTTGAAGTTTACCGATGCCGCACTAGAAGCAATTGCCAAGAAAGCGATTGAAAAGAAAACTGGGGCTAGAGGACTTCGTTCAATTATTGAAAAAAGCATGCTTGAAACGATGTTTGAAGTTCCTGCTGATAATTCAGTAAAAGAGGTTCTAGTATCCGAGGGAGTAATCTTAGAAGGTGAGAGCCCTATTAGAGTATACGAAGGTAGCTTAAAACAAAACGAGTAGCTAAAAACTATTCCTTGGAAACAACGATCTCTACTCTCCGATTGCGACTTCTACCAATATCACTATTATTAGTCGCAATCGGATAACCTTCTCCGTATCCTTTTACAGTCATTTCTCTACTCATTACACCCTGGTTTCTTAGCTCACTGAGTACCGCGCTTGCTCTTTTTAAACTAAGATCCTTATTATAAATAACCCTACCGATATAATCAGTATGACCTTCAACAGAAACAGATCTATCAGGAAGCTTCTTTAATACCCTAGAAATCTCACCCAGTGCTCTGATTGCATCTGGAGTTAGAACATATCGATCGAATTCAAAAAATGCATCTGGAAGGTTTATAACAACCCCCCTTTTTGTAGCCTGCGCATCTGCACCAGACAACCGCAAATACTTAACTAGATCGCTATTATCCTTTACTAAATAGTCTTCGACCTTACTTTCCCTACTAACATCTACTGACTTTTGCGCAAAATTCCAATCTTCTATAGGCTCATCCATAGAAGGAGATGCTGCATAATTGGTACAAGAGGCCAAAAATATTGAAGAAAGTAAATGCAACAAAGCTAATTTTGAATTTATCATAATGAGGTAGATTATATTTTATTTTTTAACACCGTCTAACATCATTATGCTCAATTCTTCTTGAGCGGTTTCATTGGCTGGATCAGTATCAATTGCACTAGTAAATTCTCTTCTAGCATCGTCCTTTAACCCTAATCTTCCATAAACCTTACCTAACTCCACCCTCAAAGATGATTCCTCTGGACACATTAGAATAGCCCTTCTAAGATAAAAGACTTTATCCGAATCAGAGCCTGAATTCATTGCCCTCTTAATCTCACTTTCTCCCTTAGCGCATTTAGCTCCAACGCTTGGTTTATTACTTAATTTAGCATTTTTTTCTTGGATATCTACCTTTTGCTCAACTTTAGCTTCTGGAAGCTTAACATCAGCACTCTCTGTATCCTCTACCTTTTTAACTTCTTCTTCAACCGCAACTGGTAGCTTCGCTACTGCCTTAGGCAAAGTCTTCTCCACTAATAACTTTTCTGAAGTAACTTTTTCCGGTTGAATTTCTATAGTTTTTTTAACAACTGCTTCCTTTGATTTAACAGCGGGAAGAACAGGAACCTGTTTCTTAGTAGTTAAAAGCTCTGGCTTAACTTTTGTAATCGTAGTCTTTTTTTCATCTAATAGCTGATCCGAAGCGATAGATGCAACTCTAGCCTTCGGTAAACCAGATTCGACCGGCTTTGCCATCTCGATCACAGGCTTATCGATTATATTTTCAGATAGTCTAGCTTTACCAACAGAAACACTTACCTTTTCCTTCTTTATAGGCACATCATCTGACAACTCATTCTGACTTTTAAATTGAGGGCCCTTAATTTGAGAAAATTTTGAAGCTATCCCTTTTCTACCACTAGGTAAGTTATCTGCTATCTCAATCTCTGAACTATCTTCTAATTCTATTTCACGGGCATCTTCTGGAGCCCTATCCCAAATCATTGGGCCTAAAAATGACTGCTCCCTACCGACTGAACTACTACCCAAGAGAGTCCTTGAACGAGACTTGGCACTTAACTTTGAAGGAGAAGCAAGCTTAGCCCTCTTTTTACCAGCCTTCATTCCATCGCCATTATCCATACTAGAACCAATAAGACCACCACCAGTAGCACCCGCAATAGAGCCCATTACTACTCCAGCCCCAGGCTCTCCAGCACCAGCACCAACTAAAGCTCCGAGTCCCGCTCCGACCACTGCCCCTACTCCAACTCCCTTTTCCGCAGGCGTTAAAGAATTAGAATTCTGAGTACAAGAACTTAATAAAGTTACGCACAAAAATAAACTTGAATAAATGTTCTTAAAACAAGACATACTGCTTAGCTCCTAGAAGAGAGCATTCAACCACCCTCTTATGATAATACAACAGGTATTAAAGCAGTTTTTTTAATTTCTAGCTAGATATTTTCAACCACAGAATTTAGGCTAGTACTTTTGAAATGCATCATCGTAACGTTGCTGTCTTCTAATCTCTTCTAGCTCACGATCTTGCCTTTCCTTCTCTTGGGACTGGCGATATTTTTCTTCCTCAAGTCGCTTCTCTTCTGCCTCACTTCTGTCCATGGTATTACCAATCAAGGCACCGCCCAATGCTCCAGCACCAGCTCCTATAGCGATAGAAGGACCAATCTGTCCAGTTGCAGCACCGACAATTGCACCGGCTCCCGCACCTACAGTACCGCCCACGAGTACCCCCTTGGTAGTGTTAGACATTTTACTGCTACAAGAACAGAGAAAAATACATATAATAAGAGAAATTTTAGATGAAGCCCTAGCCATATTTCAAAACTCTAACTGAGATACATTTAATCGATTAACCACTTAGACTGTTATAACTATCAACACTAAAAGTGTATCAGAAAGATTATTCAACAATTGCCTCTTCTTTCTTTTTAGAGAAAAAACCTAATCTTAGCAACAAGATACAAACCCCGACAGATATAGCTGAGTCAGCTATATTAAAGGCCGGCCAATGATAAGTTCCATAATATACATCTAAAAAATCTACCACTGCATCGTAACGAAATCTATCTATAACATTTCCTAAGGCACCACCCAGAATCAGGTACAAACAAATCTGAGATATTCTATCGCCTTTTGCCTCGTTCCTAAGAAGAATAAAAACAAGACTCATTGCTCCTATGGTAACAGCCCCAAGAACAACCCTGCGGATCTCTGATGGAAGATTTGCAAAAAGTCCAAATGCAGCTCCGGGATTCATAACCAAAGTAAAGTTAAAGTATCCTTCTATGACCTCCCTACTCTCTCCGATTGAGAACATGCCATAAACCATTTCCTTAGTCAGCTGATCCAATAAAAATACAACTAGGACCAAAAGTAGGCCCTCTCTAATAGAAAGGTCTGAAGATTTATTACACATAAAACTAATACTAAGATTGAATACGTTGCAGTGAAAACAAGACAGGAACACCATCAATATCTTGGGACTCTACTTGTCCCTGAGCTGAAATCTGTTCGAAAGAATTAGCATCGGTAATTTCCTCAATTTCGACAGCCAAAGTTTCTTGCATTATATAATTCTTATGCTCAGACACAGCCATACTGATATGAGGACTGCCTGTAAAAAAACGAATAATAATCCTATCAGCTATGTCAAAATCAGACTCCTTCCTTAACTTCTGAACTCTATTTATAAATTCCCTAGAGAGTCCTTCCAATCGCAATTCTGGAGTAAGTGCCGTATCAAGGATAATCGTAATTCTTCCAGCAGAAGCGGCGGTAGTTAATCCATCCTTAGGTTTCCTAGAAATTAATATGTCATCTGAGCTAAAAGACTCTCCTAAAAACTCTATGTTCTTACCGCTTTCAAGAGATCGGATATCATCAGTAGTAAGTCCAGCAATCATTTTATTTAACTTAGGCATACCTTCCTTACCTAACTTAGGCCCCAAAGTTTTACCAAGTTTAATTGTATTTAACCTAGCAGACAAAGACACATAAGGTGTTTCATCAGATTGGTAATTAATCTGCTTAATATTCAACTCATCTTTTATGTATTCATCTAAAACTCTTAGGCCAGCTATACTCTTCTCATCACCTAGTACTATAGTTAAATTTGAAAGTGGTTGCCTAAGCTTAATGTCATGCTCACTTCTAAGAGCCCTTCCAAGAATAATTATTTCTTCAAATAAGCTCATTGCCTCTTCGAGTGCAAAATCTGTCGTATACTTTTTCAACTCATCAACACTAGGAAATGGAGTTAAGTGCACACTCTCTCTAGTGATATTAGGATCATCACTAGCAAGGTTCATAAATATAGACTCACTAATAAAAGGCATTATTGGAGAAATCACTCGACTAAAGATACTTAGAACAGAATGTAAAGTAGCATAAGCATGAAACTTATCATTCTTTTCTTCCTGAGTAGCACCCTGCCAAAACCTTCTTCTATTTAAACGGATATACCAGTTAGTAAGCTCATCAATAAACTTCAATATAGAAGGTGCTGCCAAGTATAATTGATAACTAGAAAGGACCTGATCTACCGACTTCGCTATTGTAGTTAAGCGAGACAATATCCATCTATCTAAAAGATTACTGGATGGCTTTTCTGGGACTTGAGAAACATCCCACTTATCAATGACGGCATAAGTTACAAAGAAATTATATGCATTCCAAAGAGGAATTAAGGTTTGTCTAAGTACGTCCTTAACTGCAACCTCACTAAATCTTAACTCGTCTGCTTTTGTAGCAGCAGATGAAAGCAAATACATTCTAAGCGCATCCGCCCCGTACTTATTTAATACTTCATCGGCTGGAGGATAGTTCTTCAAAGACTTAGACATTTTCCTGCCATCTTCAGCAAGAATAATTCCATTGACAATAACATTTTTAAAAGCAGGTTTATCAAATAGCGCAGTAGATAAAACTATTAAAGTGTAAAACCATCCCCGCGTCTGATCCAATCCCTCAGCTATGAAATCAGCAGGGAAAGTTGATTCAAATTCTTCTCTATTTTCAAAAGGGTAGTGCGCTTGCGCATAAGGCATAGCTCCACTCTCAAACCAACAATCTAGCACCTCTGGAACTCTCGTTAATTTCTCTCCAGTTTCAGGACATTTTAATTCAAGTCCATCTATCTGATGCATATGAATATCAGTGATACTCTTACCACACATCGCCTCAAGCTCTGCCACTGAACCGATACAAACGACTCTACCACTTTCAGTCTTAAAAACTGGAATAGGAGTACCCCAAAATCTATTTCTAGATACGGCCCAATCTCTGGCATTTTCTAGCCATTTACCGAACCTACCATGCTTAACATGCTCTGGTACCCACCTGATTTGCTCATTTGAGGTTAAAAGGCCTTCCTTGATTTTTTCAACATTTATAAACCAAGTAGATATTGATTTATACATTAATGGCTTATCAGTCCTCCAACAAAAAGGATAACTATGCTCAATAGTAGAATGCGAAAGTAATAACCCCTTCTCTTTAAGAAACGCTATAATCTTAGAGTCTGCATCTTTAAAATACAAGCCTGACAACTCTCCAACCGTATTATCAAAACATCCGTCTTCGTCTATTGGATCTATAATCGGTAAGCTATTCTTTAGAAATAAACCCAAATCATCCTCACCAAAGGATGCCAAGTGAACCAAACCAGTACCATCAGTATCAGAAACAAAATCACCGTGAAAAATTCTAAATGCGCCCCGATCTCTTTCTACCTCAAAGAAATCAAAAAAGGGTTTGTAAGAAACACCAATGAGCTCGCTACCTAGAAGACTTGATACGATTTCAGGCGATCTTCCAGAATTAACTTTAGATTTAGGACTCAGTTCAGGAAACACAGAAGCTACTAAATTCTCCGAAAGAATTACACACTCCTCAGGCTCCGAAAGTTTTACGATTGCATAAGTGATATCTTTATTTACAGCAATTGCCGTGTTACTTGGCAATGTCCAAGGAGTAGTCGTCCAAATACAAACTGAAATTGGCAGATCACCAACTATGCTTTTTATAGTTGCTGGCGCTGTACTAAGATCAACTAAGGCTTTCACCGTAACAGCTGGATCTTGAACATTTTTATAGTTAAGATTAGCCTCAAAATTACTTAAAGGCGTACTCATACTAGGAGAGTAAGATACATTCTTAAAGCTCTCGTATATCAAACCCTTATCCCAAAGGGTTTTAAAGGCCCACCAAACAGATTCCATGAAATTTTTATCCATGGTTTTAAACTGCCTATCAAAATCTACCCACCTTCCAGAACGTTCTACAAATCGTTCCCACTCTTTTGAATATCTCTCAACAATACTCCGACAAGCTTCATTAAAGTTAGCAATTCCAAACTCTCTAATATCCTTAGCACCACCTAAATTTAATGACTTCTGAATTTCGAATTCTACAGGAACCCCATGACAATCCCAACCAAATCTTCTATCAACATGATATCCCTTCATCGTAAAGAATCTACCAATCACATCTTTTATCGTCCCTGCTAGAAGATGGCCATAATGAGGTAGGCCTGTAGCAAATGGAGGACCATCGTAAAACACATAAGAAGGTCTAGCATTAGAAGAAACATCCTCAGCGGCAAGTCCATCACCGGCAAATTTATTGGTTGATTTCTGAAAGATTTCTGAATTTTTCCAGAACTCTAAAATTTCCTCTTCTAACTTAGGAAATGAGACATTTGTAGAAACTGCTTTCATTATTAAATATTACCTTACGATTAAAATGACTTTAAACATTTCTCTTTAATTAAAGTGAGTATATGAGATGACCTAACTAAGGAAACAGCATCTAATCTGATTATTTTACCCGTTTTATCCCCTAGCCATAAGATACCATTTTCTGGATCAAATTCCACTACCGAGCTTGAATTTCTAAGACTGGGACTTTGAAATATCAAGCCCCTTGCTTCTGGACTCCCCTCTGAATAAGTAGGATTTAATAAATCACTTGATTTACTTGACGATTTTTCCATTAAAAGGGCGATTAATTCATCTTCTGACAAGTCCCCTCCCTTGCCAACCTCACCACTATCCTCTTTCTTCACTACATCTAAAGTAGGTGTCGGAGACTCATAATATTCAGAACCAGAACACCAAAATCTAATTCTCAAAGACCGACCCGTACTGATAAATGCAAACGGCATCTTCACATCACTTAAGCCAATTCCTACCCTTGAAATTGTTGCTACTGAATCTTTAGGTAAGCTTATAGTTGGAGAAACAATAAGACCTCGAATACCCCAAGAATAAATCAAGCCATCACTACTTAGTGCATACAGCTCAGCATTATCAGCACTGATACCAGCATCATTTATTTGAGCGGGCAACTTTGCGAATCTCACTACAAACTTACCTTCTACGATCTCACCCGAGTTCTTACGCACGTTATCAATACCAAGCTCTCTTTCAGTTTTTTTAAGGCGGACAACAAACATCCCTCCTGTCTGAGTAGCGGCAAAAAAAGCTCTAGAGGAAGGATGGAAAATTAACTTAATTACAGGAGCACTTTCAGTTTCGTAAACCTCTAAAACACTAGTAGAGTTATAACTATACTCTATTTGATCCGCCAATTTCCATGAAAATACGTTGCCATCCACTCTACCAAACAGCAAGCTCTCTTGCGAAGGATGCCAAGCTAATGACAAAATTCTCCCCTTAACTTGAGTCATTTGACTAACTAATTCAAAGCTCCTCAAATCAATTAAAGATACCAATGAAAATTGCGCGACCGCAAGAAAATGGCCATCAGGAGAAACTGAAAGCGCAAGTATCGGCCGCTTTCCTATTGCTAAAGTTCTATGACTATACTGCCCAGCTTCACCCCTACGATGAAGCATCACTCTGCCATCTTCAGATCCAGAAATTATTCCATTCTTAGCAACTGCTAAAGCACTAATAGATCCATCATGAGAGCTCTTAACTGCTTCCATATAGGCCTCGACACTCAATTCAGACTGATCTTCTACAGCTGTCATTAAGTAGTCATTAACATCTATGACGAATGATTGACTCATTAAACTAGGATTATTTTCGCTACCTACACCACTTAAATCACCTGACCTGATCTGCGATGTCCAGTATATTGTTCGAACGAAACTATCGGGAATTAAGATACACGATTGAAGAAAAAAAAGAGTACTCAGACTCAAAACAATACCAAAACGCCTATCAATAATCCCTATCATTCTAATGCCGATGTTTTATGCCAATATGCCTAGTCAAAATGTCACTATTATTGTACAAAACAATAAAAGAAGGAAGCGCTAAAGAGCAAGATCAGACCTTCTAACACTTAAAAACTATTTTATAGAATTAATTCAACACAGATCATGAGTAATATCACTATTTCAAATTCCGAAGAACTCTCCAATCTTCCTCAGTTATCATTTTTAGAATTAGGAACAGGAGTTTTTGAAAAACCCTCCAAGCTTGGAGATATCCTTTACTGCACTGCCGGAAAAAGAAAAATTGTAGCATGCGATAACGCAAATGATATTCGTTTCGTAGAGTCAGTGATGAAAAGAAAGGGAATTGCTATCAGAAGAGTATCCCCCTTAATTAACCCAAGTGAAATAAATTCAGTCGCATCTTGGCTTCAATCTAAACAGGATGATTTTACTATTGTCTGCCCTAGTACCGTTTTACTTAACTTACTAGACAAACATCCCTCTGCTTACGTCTTGCTCTACTCTCCTAACCCCACCGAAGAACTAGTTAAGTATGCTGAGGACAAAAAAGACCTAAAAATAATCGCCTTAGCTTCACCATCTGAACTTTCTGGTTTTCTAGTAAAATGTCAGAATATACACAAAAACTTCTCTCAAATTTGCCTAGAAGAAGGCTTTCTTAATCAATCTATCTTAAATTTCATCAAAGACAAATTATCAAAGATAAAGACTCAAACTCCTGGAGCAATGAGTTCAATCACTAAGACAATAATAGAGGACTCGGCGCTTTCCTCATCTTTATTGGAAAAGTTGCTATATTTCTTCCTAGAAAATACTGCTGGAGTTGTTGGAGAATCTATTGATGAAGAGCTAGGTATTTGCAAGGCTAGTGAAGAGGAACAGAAGCAGAGTAGAGACAGAAGCGAAAAAAATACCTCTGAAAGAAAGAAGCCTAATTACTCGAAAGAAGAATCCATAGACGATGAAGATGAAGAGCTTGAGGAGGAAAAGCCTTTAAGTGCTGATCGAGGAAGAAACGACAGGAACAATAAAGATCGTGGTAGAAGAGACGATAGAAGAGATAACGACAATAGAAATCCTAGGAATAAAGATCGGGAAGAGAGAGAGAGTGAGCCTAGAGTTAAGCGAATGAGATACAGATTCTATGTGGGGCTAGGAGAACAGCACGAATTAGGCATTCAAGGCATGAGAGATATGCTTGGAGATTTAATTGGCCCAGATTGTAGAGTACAAAGGGTACATTTAAGAGACAACTACTCTTTTGTAGATATGGAATCTCAGAATTTAGACGACCTTCTTCAAGCTGTAAGTCATGTAAGGTATCAAGGGAAATTAGTACATCTAGATCTAGCAGAAGAAATGGGGGAAAGCTTCCCTCATAGAGGTGGTAACAATCGTGGAGGAAATTACAGAGGGAACAATCGAGGTGGGGGAAGAAACAATAATAGAAACAACAATAGAAGAAATTATTCTAGATAAAATCTCACAACAGAATCCAAGTTACTAATAATGGATAATAACTTCTCAAGTTTTCGCTCCGTTCCGAAAACAGGTGTAATTTACGTGATGACTGAAGCCTTAAAAAAAGGCTTCTCAACTAACAGAATAGCTTGGGCTAACCTTGGACAAGGTGCACCCGAGACCGGACACATACCGGGATCTCCAAGTAGGATTACTAATATTCCTGTTTCAGAAGAACAGTATGAATACTCACCTGTTGGAGGCTTAGTAGAACTAAGACAAGCTGTCGCGGATCTATACAACGAAAGGTATAGAAAAGATAAGAAGAGTAAATATACTTACGAGAATGTTGCAATTGGCTCAGGTGGCAGACTTGCATTAACTAGAATTGTTTCTACTCTAGGTTCAACTCACATTGGACATTTTCTTCCTGACTATACTGCCTATGAAGAACTCCTAGGGTCATTTGGGACTTTTGTTCCCATCCCCATATCTCTTCCCAAAGAAACAAATTTTGAACTTAGTACCCAAGAAATAGAAAAAGAAATCCTTGGAAAAGGGCTTTCTGCTCTTTTAATATCTAACCCTGGAAATCCGACAGGAAATGTACTTAAGAATGGAACTCTAAAAAGCTGGGTTGACCTTAGTCGAGATCTCGAATGTGCTATCATCTTTGATGAATTTTACTCTCAGTATCTTTACGACACTGAGGAACTCAGCATCTCTGCAGCTGAGTATGTAGATGATGTAAATTCTGATCCTGTTATTATTCTCGATGGGCTGACTAAAAACTGGCGATACCCAGGCCTAAGAATTTCTTGGACCATTGCACCCAAGCCACTAATTGATGCATGCATCTCTGCAGGAAGTTTCTTAGATGGAGGTGCAAGTCATCCCGTGCAAAGTCTTGCTATCGGCCTTATCTCCAAAGAACAGGCAGAGCTTGAAGCTAAATCAATTAAAGACGCATTTCAAGAAAAACGTGACTATATTTGCAAAGAACTACACAGACTAGGAATTACTTGTACCCCACCAAAAGGTGCTTTCTATGCTTGGGGCAATCTAACTGGACTACCGGAGAGCATCAGATCTGGTCGAGCACTATTTGAGA
The DNA here is from genome assembly GCA_044351785.1 of Bdellovibrionota bacterium. Taxonomy (GTDB): domain Bacteria; phylum Bdellovibrionota_C; class UBA2361; order SZUA-149; family DAOLCO01; genus JAIYCX01. The sequence goes on along the minus strand of JBILFC010000012.1, from coordinate 9,478 downwards.
AATGCATCGATAAAAATTTAATTATAGTTCCCGGTGAATTCTTTGACATTAATCCAGGGAAAAGACGTCCTAAAAGAGCGGCCAGCTTTGAACACTACGCAAGATTTAGCTTCGGCCCTCCGATGGAAGAGTTAAAGCTAGGAATAAAGATATTAGAAGAAGTAATAAATACTGCTAAATAATTTCATGAATTACTGGCTTGTAAAAACTGAAGAAGATGTTTACCCAATAGATCAGTTGAAGCAGGACGTGGAAACGCTTTGGGATGGAGTAAGAAATTTTCAAGCTAGGAACTATTTAACAAGCATGGAAAAGGGTGATCAGATTTTTATCTATCACTCCAATGCAGAGATACCCGGAATTACTGGTCTGGCTAGTATCTCAAAAACTGCCGTTCCAGATCCATTGCAATTTTTAAAAGACAGTGACTACTTCGATAAAAGGGCAACGAAAGAAAAACCACTGTGGTTTTCTCCTACTTTAAAATTTAAAACAAAATTTAAGAGTAAAATTAGTCTTGAAGATTTAAGAAATATAAAAGAGCTACATGACAGTCCCTTGCTAAGAAAAGGGAATAGGCTCAGCGTTATGCCAATCAGTGAAACTGAAGCAAAAGTATTATTATCTAAAAAATAATGCTTACCCTTGTTTGAAATCAAACAACTTCTATGCTAAACTAAACGCGAGTGTTCATTTTTACTCAATAAATCTAACCCCTTAGGTAATTTTCACATGAGCGTAAGTCGACTTACTCATAAATACATTAGAGAGCATCCTAGCGTCCAGGATTGTCTAGAAAGAGGCCTCATTAACTATTCCGCCTTGGCTCGAGAAATTTGCACTACAAATCAGATAGACTCTTTTGATGCAGTGCTTGTAGCCTGCAGAAGATACTTTCAAAAGAAAAGATCACATGTTTCTAGAGAACAAAAGATTCTAGCGCTTGTAAAGAAATCTAAGGTCCGAGTTAGGAATAAGATCCTAGTAGCAAGCATAGAAAAATCTAAAGGTCTTGATAAGGCTTTAGAGATTCAAAACTTTGTAAAGAAAGAAAAGGGGGATTTTAATCTCATTGAAGGTGAGGATGTATTTACTATCATAACTAATAGTGACTACCTACCGATACTAAAGAAAACTTTTACTTCTGGTGTATTAAAAGTTTCTTCGGGCTTAGCTCAGATTACTATGGTCTTCGGTGAAACCCTAGAAATGACTCCTGGGGTACTTTCTTACATATATCGAATGTTTTCTGATTATGACATTAATATCAGAGAAGAGATGAGTTGCTGGAGAGATGTGATGGTTGTAGTTGAAGAAAAAGATGTAGCGAAAGTAATGCAGATGCTAAATTTTGATTAGATAATTTTGATCGCAAAGATAAATAATTATGGAAATTTTAGTTAAATCTATTTCCTCTCACGTTCAAGCACTTTCAAAGATAGGCAATCTTGGACCCAAATTAGAAGATGGTTTCACTAGACCCTCATGGTCCGATGAAGAAACCGCAGCAATGGACTACATTAAAGACGTTGCGATACAGAATGGTTTTAAGGCTAGCACAGATGCAATAGGCAACCTTTTTCTTTCTTTCGGATGTGATGAAAACAAAGAAGTAGTTCAGATTGGTTCTCACCTTGATACTGTTGTTAAAGGTGGTTTATTTGATGGTGGAGCTGGAATCATAGCGGGAATGGAAGCTTTAATTGCAGTCTCTAAGACCGTAACTAATCCTAAGAAAGGTTTAGAGCTTGTGATTTGGCGGGGCGAAGAATCCGGTACTTTCGGAGTTGTATTTAAAGGAAGCAAAGCTGCCTTTGGTCTTCTTCCAGCTTCGGCGCTTGAATCAAAGTTTGGTGATCTAACCCTAAGAGAGGCAATTAAATCACAAGGCTTTGATCCCTCACCAATAGAAAAGGGTGAAAGAACTATTTCTCAGGATAAACTTAATAAAGTTGCCGCTCATTTTGAACTTCATATCGAACAAGCGACTAAGCTTGAAATCGATGGAGATGATATAGGCGTTGTGACAAGCATCAGAGGTCCTAACAATTATCGAATTTCGGTAAGAGGCGAAGCTTCTCATGCAGGAGCTACTCCAATGGGCATAGAATATAGAAAGGATGCAAACCTTGCTATGGCCTATATGCATGTTGAGCTTGATAAGATGTCCAAAGAGGCAATCAGTAAAGGAGCCGATCTTGTTCAAACAGTTGGCGTAATAAATAGCGATAAGACATATAATCAATCTCATTTAGATATTTACAACACGGGTCTTACAACTATCTGTGCTTATTCATACTTCTACTTAAATGTAAGAAGTAATGATAAGGAGTTTCTAGCCAGCTACAGCGAAAAGGCTTTAGAGCTTATTAATAAAATTGCTGAAGACTTTAGAGTTAAAGTTGAAATAGAAAAAGTTAGTAGCTCCGATCCTCTTAAGGAAATGGATCCACACTTACAAAATATCACAGAAAAGGCTGCTAAAGACCTAGGATACAAAGTGCAAAGGTTGCCAAGCGGCGCAGGGCACGATGTACAAATAGTAGCTCAACAAAAAAAATCTGACGGTACTTCCATTCCATCCCTTTTAGTTTTTATCCCATGTAAAGATGGACTAAGCCATAATCCTAAAGAATTTACAACAAATGAGTCTATCACCAAGGGTGCAAATGTACTGATGAAAGCTGTAATGGAGCTGGTGTAATTAAAGATTTCAAGTAAAAAATCTCTTCTACCGCCATCTTACCGGCGTAATCAAAGTTCACAGTAGATTTAGAAGGGGCAAGAGATTTAAAACCTAAAGCCCCAAAATGAAACACAGCATTCGCTACTCTTAGAAAGGCTTATTCGAAGGACTATGCCATTCATACATTTTGCCGAAAAAAGCTTCGGCCCCAATTTCAGTTGGAAGAGTGTAATCACTCAGTGTGTCCACATAAAGAGCAATTACTTCATCCGTCAAAGGCGTCAACTGCGACACAATCGATGTTCCCGAAAAGTACCGCATATGAGTACTCTCAGGAAAAACGGGTTTCGGATTCTTACTCGCTATTTCCAGCAACCGAGCTCGATGTTGAATAAGAGCAGTTACCAGAGCTGATTTTGCTTCGCGCACCTTACTCTCTTTCACTTTAGAAATTGGCATTTCAAAACCCCTGCAAAAAAACGAAAAAATCCCTTGCCACTAAGAAAGTAAATTTCTCTTAGAAGCAAGTCACTATCAACTTCTACCCGTAACAATTTGCGATTTAATCGCACTTAGACAATTAATAATAAAACTAAATTGTTGTCAAATTTTGCTATCGAGTAGCTAAGAAGGACAAAGGGGCAAGAGATTTAAAAACCTAATGCCCAATCCTCGCTGACAAACAGTTTGTTCCGGTTTATAACTTCCGAGAAGAGTATGCGATCTGAGTCAAAATGCCCTCCAACATATTATCCGTCGGATCAGCCGGAATAGCTACCAAGCTATCAACGTAAGTCAGAATAGCCTGTTCATCCACTCTGTCAAGCTCCGCAATGAATCTCTCCACTCGCCCCCTATTTCGAGCTTCCAACTCCTCTCCAGAACTAATACAATAAGATTCTCTAAAATTCCAAGAATGAGATTCTGGTGCTCTCCACTTCATCTGCTCCTCAGCTTGTGATCTAAGCAAACTCAACTTCCTGCTCAAGGCAAGAACAAACTCTGCTTTGATACTTACTTCAGATTTCTTGTTCTTCGCCATGTCAAACACCCTCAAAGAACCTAAAAAAAATCATCTTGCCACTAAGGAAACTAGATCTCCTTAGAAATAAGAAATCACACCTTATACCAATGACAGAATTTTAAAAGAACATGGGGCCTATGAGTCATGATGATTATAGGCTCAGGCTAATTAATAACAAAATCATTTATTAAAAGCAATCCTACTACTATAAGTGTAAATCTAGCTTAAAAGTACTTTCACCTCATTGCTTATGCTCAATGATATTTGTATTATTATTCTAACACCTTAACATTATTTATATTGATATGGCTAAGCTCAACATCCTTGGGACTAAGGGAGCTAGTTTTTCAATCGAAAGGTCTCAGACTTAATATCGCGTTATCCAAAGAGACGACACATTTTTAATCTCTATTTACCTCTCCACAACTAAAGTAATCAAATCATAACAAATATAAACCCTTCCATCTGATAAAGGCGGAACCTGCTTGAGGTATTCATCCATAAGCGCCTTCATGAAACTTACCTTCTCCTCCTCAGTAGAAAGTAAACCCAAGTGTGCTGTTATGGATCTAACAAAATTACTTAAACTCTCTATCGTATCAAAATTAATTTGCTCAGTACGCACATTATTTAACAGAATCTTAAATCCTGCTTTTTCCGCATACTCCGAATACTTGGTATCGATTAAAGGGGCAGTAAAATCTTTCTTACTTGCAAAAGTATTCTTCCACTCAGGCATATCAAATACGACAGATCGAGCATTGGCTAACACCTCATTTCTTACCGGCATTATTAAGATAGCCTGACCATTAGATTTCAAACTTCGATAAATATTATGCATTGCTTTCTGCTTATCGGGAACCCAATGTAGGCAAAAAAAGCTCGTAACAAGATCGAACTCATTCTCGAAACTGATATCTTCCGCATCTAATTGCTGAAATTCTAAATTTGAAACATTATGAGTTAACTTAGCATGAGAAATCATGTCTGCTGAAAAATCAGTTCCTAAAACTCTTCCCCTAGGAACAAGATTAGCAAGCTCCACCGTAATCTTACCATCACCACAGCCAACATCCAATACTGACTCATCTCCAGTAAAAGTATGATCAGAAATTAACTTTAATGCTCTAGAAAATTGAAAATCTGAATTTTGACTATATAGAGATCCATCCCACTGCTCTATTTTATCGTTCGTCATATATCACTATCCCTTTCTTAATAAGTTCACTCGAGCTATTATAAACTAAAACCCTTTCACTCTATCACTAATAACCTGCGACAATACTTTAGTCTTTTTATCATCTAGGCCTATTGTAGGAATAGACTTTCCCGCCTCTAAGATTTCAGTCGTTAAAGTTAATACCATGCTATCAATTACACGTTCTTCAATACCATGGCGCTTAGAGAAGTTCAGTATGTCTTTATAACGAATATTACTCTTCTTGCCTTCTAGATGTAATGCCATTTCCTTATCTCCGTATGGATAAGTAGATAACAAATCATAAGCAGGAGAAAGTATGGTTCTATCAGAATCGTAATATTTAAGAATACTAATGTTCTTTGCATGCAAATCACCATTACCTATAAAGTAACTAAATAGATACAGCCTAATGAGCTTTGAAATTTCTATTATCGGAGTAGAGGTTACTTCTTCTAAGACTTCCGCCACTTCACGCATTGAGATACGATATTTTTCACTTGGATAAACGTTTAGCAACTGACAAACATCTTCTTGATGTATTTTCTTTAATCTCTTCTGTTTCCTATCAAACGATCTATCAAATCTTTCAACAAGCAAACCTGGATTCGAGTCCTTATCAAAAACCACCTTCACCTCGGGAACTTCTAATCCACAAACGCTTGCTAGCTTCATAAAAAAGAACTCATTCGCTACCAAACAAGGATACTCTTTAGGCTCAAGCTTTAAAATATACTCTGACTTAGATTTTAAAAGCCTTAAAGGAAAAGAAATCATGCCAGCGGATATCTTAGGATATACCCCAGCTATATTTATGTCTCTAGCTTTTTCCTCATAAGACTCTCCAAATATACTTTTTTCAAATAAGTCCCAGAAGAGCACATCTTCTAGCTCTACATTCTCATTATTAGATTTGCTTGAGGTAGTCGGCATTTCTTTTAAAGTAGAGACATTAATATCTCCAATGCAGTTACTTCCTCCAGCTATTACTAAAGTAAATAAATCGTCTAATGATGTTTTTGTTACCTGGCTTAGTACTTGTAATCTCCTACCCTCAGGAAGCAAGTTTGCAAAGAATGGATGAAGATTCGTCCCTTGAGTAGTATAAATTTTTTTCTTTATAGACAAAGAAAAAGAAATTCCTGAAATGTTGTTACTTTGGGCATACTCTAAAAAATCATTTTCATATTCAAAAGTGGAACCATTCGGCACTCTCTTTATTCTACCAGCGAACTTTTCGTTAAAAAAAACATTCGCTTCATTGAGTTCTTTTACACTACTTAGCTTCATCTCTACCCACGAGCTTAGCTGATTGAGAAATACTTCCCTTTCCCCTTTGAATATGAAACTCCAGTCCTAGAACTCTCATGACGGAAAGTAGACTAGATAATCTTAAAGTTTCCTTTCCTCTTTCCAACTGCGAAATGAAATTTATTCCCGTCTTTGAAAGATGGGCTAAGTCTGTTTGAGTGAGATTATTGAGCTTACGCTCCCGCTTAATTGCTTCTGCCAAGATTTGATATGGATCGCTCATTATATTAATCCGATCGAATGAATATAGGCTAAGTTTAACATGCTTCCCTAATAAATTCCACAATTTTCACTCGATCGAAGTAAAAATACTCAGATCTCTTAGCAAGTTCTTAAAGTCCACTAATTTTCACTCGATCGAAGTAAAATTAGGCCAAAGAACTAATACCCCTTATCAAAATCCACCTGATATAGAAGATCCTCGCCTCTATAAAATCTCATATAGTTCTCTTTAAAGATCTTAAAAATCTCTTTAGATAAGCTATATCCAGATACGTGCGGTGTTATAAATAAATTAGGAATATTCCAGAGCTTACTATCAGCTGGAAGTGGTTCGGTTTTAAAAACATCCAAAACGGCAGCTTTAATTTTCTTACATGTCAAAGCCTCTACAAGATCATCTTCATTAACGTTATCCCCCCTACCAATACTCATAAAAACAGCTTCTTCATTCATCAGCCCCAAAAAATCCTTATCAATAAAATTCTTTGTATCTTTAGTATTAGGTAAAACACTCACGATAAAATCACATGAGGGTAAAAATTTATGACTCTCAGCCTTAGTAAAAGTAAGATCAAAGTGCTCTACCTTTGACCCACTGGAATTTAAACCAAGAGTCTTCATCCCAAAGGCCTTAGCTACACTTGCTATATGCCTACCAATTGAACCCGCACCTAAAATACAAATAGTCTTTTCTGCTACTGTTTTATAGGGAATCTGATTCCAATTACTTTCTTTCTGCCATTCTAAGTTCTCTAAAACTTTTTTATGAAACATAAGGATATAAGCAAATACCCACTCACTCATTACATTTCCATAAGTATCTCTAACATTGGTAAGTTGATACTCGCGCTTTAGATCAGACGCTACCATGGCATCGATACCAGCAAAAGTTGACTGCATCCACACAAGGTTCTCTGCCTGATTAATCCAATTCTTTGCAATTGGAGGATTAGCTAAAAGAATATTACATTTACCAATATGATTCTCTATATCACTCTCACTTCTTGCTAAGATAATTTCAAGTTCAGGAAGGTTAAAAGAATTAAGAGTAGATTCAAACTCTTCCCATTCCGGCTGTCTTGTTAGGACTAAAAGATTATTTTTCATTTAACTGCTCCGTATCCACTCTAAATAAATCTTACACATCTGGTTCCGATAGATAACTTCATCTGTACCTAATTATTTAAGATCCGCTATGATCATCCTATGGTCTGAGCCTGGTGCTGGATCGACCTGAAGATTAAGTACTTTAAAGTCTTCACTTACCAAAATATGATCAATTGGAATAGAAAAAATCTTCTTAAAGGATTTATCCGCTGGCCATGTTGGAATAATTCCAAAGTCTCTTCGCGGATCTTTTAACTTTGTTCTATTAATTAAACTCTTAAACCCTAAACCCCAAGGAGTGCTATTAAGATCGCCCATGACTATCGTCGGTATTTTATTTTCAGATACTAAGTCTGTAATGGACTTTAGTTGCTGATTATTAAGGCTATTATTACTTGATGACATAGGTGGAACTGGATGAGTTGATATGACTCTCACCGTTTTATCCATAATTAGCAGTTCAGCTACGATAGTCTCTGGCTGCCTCTCGCCCAATGCATCTATCTTAGCCTTAACAATTGGAAACTTACTTCTTAAAGCAATTCCAAAGTTATCTGGCCTTAAAACCTCTACGTGATGAGGATACTCCACACCAATACGACTCTCTATTTCCAACAGCCATTCTGAATTAACTTCTAAAAACGATATAACATCAGGAGAATGCTTTTTAACTCGTTCAAACAATTCTCCCTTCCTAAGATTAGAAGTTAAAACATTAACTGACATTGCCCTGAAACCATCTGCCGAAGCACCCTCACAACATCTAAAGAAAGTTAAAGGATAATCCATAATCTGAGAATAGTTTAAACCCACAACAACCACAGACAAAATAATACCCCTTACATTTCTACTAACAATAGACCAAATAAAAGAAATTAAACCAATAACAAAATACTGCAAAGGAAAGTTTCTAAACAACTCTATAATAAAATGATCTAAGGTAGAGATAGAAAGGCTTGAGAATAATAAAACTGCTCCCACCCCAGAATAGAAGCACCAATTTAAATCAGCCAATAGTCTTTTTAGTGAATGCTTAGGCAAAGTTTACCTCCATAATATTTCCGTCACACTGTTAACCGCTCACCCTCTAATAGAGCTAAAATTAACTACACCACTTAAACCTACTAACTTTAGCTTCTGCCATATATTTATCCCTACCAAATAGCTCCTTGGGTATTTCTTGTACTAAAAGCTCTTTTGCCAGCGGACTAACATTACAAATAACAGGAATGCCTTTTTCTTTAAAAAAAGTAATTAGTTGCTTTTCGGAGTCAATATGATGAAAAAGCTCAACCCCAATTCTATCTTTCGTAGTAATAAGAGCTATGCCAGATGGTATATGCTCTATCGTAGGCTTCTCTCCATCTTCCAACCCGAAACTACTCTCCTCAAAGTTTAACTCCACTGACTTAATTTCACTCCATGGAATTAATCCTGTCTCCAGAACATCTTGAACTAGTACCCCATCCTCACTAAACCTATAAATAGGAACATAAAATGCGCTTAGAAAGGAAAAAAGAAGCAAGCACCATAATTTAAAAAAATTTCGAATAGCTCGAACTCTATGCCTTATTAGCTTATCTTTGACTAAGTGCACTTTAGATCCCCACCAAAGAACATACCCTAGAAAGAAACACAAAATCAAATACAAGAACCAAAATTCTGGCGCACGAACTGAAGCTACAATTATAAAAAATCCAAATAATAGAGGGAATAAATTCCTCTTCAATCCATTATTCTCAATAGGCATACCTAAATCTTTATTAAATTTATAATCGCTGAACTGGGGCGCTATAATAAAGATTAGTTCATAGATAATTTTCTCAATAAATGAAAAACAAATACCAGTAGGAAAACATAAAACTCCCTATAAGTACACAACTTTTTCGACTGAGCCAGACCTCTGTCTCCCTACTACGCTAATCCCACC
>JBILFC010000133.1:0-8116 GCA_044351785.1 Bdellovibrionota bacterium | reverse complement strand
CGATCCATTTATTGATGGAAATCCAACCTGCCCAACTGAATTCAAAAACAATCTCCCGAAAATCGATTTACTCATCCTAACGCACGGACACTCCGATCATACCGCTGACGTATTTACAATTATAGAAAAAGATAAACCCAAACTTATCGCAACATATGAACTCGGTTCTTTAGTATCAACCTACTCAAGTACCCCAATTAATTATGAACCTATGAACAAGGGCGGTACGGTAAGAATAGAAGATTTCAAAATGAACATCACCCTTACCCATGCTAGTCACTCAAGTTCCTTTACAGCTCCTGATGGTAGCACCCATTACGCGGGTGAGCCTTGCGGTGTCATAATGAACTTCGATGACGGTCCATGTATTTATAATGCGGGTGATACTTGTTACTTCGAGGAAATGAAGCTTATAAGAAATATTTATAGGCCAGATATAGCCCTTCTACCAATTGGTGATAGATTCACCATGGGGCCAAAAGAAGCAGGGATCGCAGCCCAAGCACTAGGTGTTAAAAAAGTAATTCCAATTCACTGGGGTACATTCCCACTCTTAACTGGAACTCCAGAGGAGTTACAAAAGAATTGTGAATACAGAGAAATTGAAGTTATTACTTTAAATCCTGGTGAGTCATACGATTTTCAAGCAGATACTTAGTAACTCACACAGCGACATACTCTACCATCACTATCTCTGGTAGATAGCTTATATGGCACGTTAGATGAATAATTTGACCAACTAACATGCTCTGTCACGCTGAAAAAATTACTAGTATAATAACGCTGACAGCCTCCACCTAGACCATTGCTCGCACCTCCATAAGAAGTGTTTACTCTACTTGACGCATAGCTAGAACAAAAAGCTTGATTATAATTCGCTTTATCAAATATATATCCCGCTGAGAGACATGCTTGCTCACAGGTATTAGCAATAAGTGGGTTTTGTCCAATTATCAGTGGCTTGTTATACTTCCCCTGAATTTCCTGATAATCATGGCTTGTAACTACCGTATAGAACGTTTCACTACCACTTGAATTAGATGAAAATCCTTTTTCAGTAAACGGTAAACTCAAAGATTGACCTTCATGAGTCAGGATAGTTGCATTATTAGTCGGAACATAACTTGCCTTAACTGGGATATCAAAATAGCATACCCTATCATAAGGTATTGTCATCCTAGGTACAGTACCAGATGCAGGAAGTGTAAGTATAGGGAAATCACAGTTCCTAGCTCCTGCTTTCACTGATTTAATACCCTGAATTGGATAAATTGAATTATTAAAACTGCCTTCAAACCTATTTACCCCAATATCTCTAAGTGTTTTATCCTGGATGTTATTAAAATCGATCTTTTCAATTGTCACAACTTTAGTTCTTATATTATGACCATCGATTCTGATCGTAGCTACAACTTCATTACTAGTTCCGTCCCATTTAAAATAACATCCTACTTCATCAACTTTCCCAAGAGCAACATTTTCAGGTTTTATACAAGGCTTTCCATTAACAGTTACGGTTGAATTTCCAAATGCTGCATAACCCCCAGACAGCCTCAAATATTCAAGTGGTCGAGAACCTACATAATATATCCTATCGGCTAAAGTTTCTTCGTAAACATTTTTACTATTATAGAAATTCCGACTTTCCACTCGATCACGATGAATTGACTGCTCTTCTACTAAAGGCAATTTAATCACTTTGTTATCTTTAGTCGTAATTGATACAGAACAAGAATTCATCATAGGTGCTTTACCTTCTAGGAACTTATCACTTCTTTTTAAGTCGTAAGAAACCTGAGCTGCCGAACATGTTCTATCAACATTTAATCCTCCGAAATTACAATGAACCTGACTATCCTTACGTGTAGTAATATCTCCACAGACATAGTTTATGCCACTAACATTCACTAAAATGCTCTTTACATTTTTAACTCCAGCAGCATAAAAACTTACAGCTTGCCTCCTAGTCGTGTTAAAATGTTTCGGGTCACTCGGAGGGAGATAGGGAGAAATTGTTGCTGTATGAGCTTCAAAGAAATTTGAACCTCTCTCAGCTAGGATAGGATTGAGAATATCATACGCATCGCTATCTCTAAAAGTATCATATTTTCCACTATCATTATATTGCCAATTGGCTACGTAAATTGGATCATACTTATCTTTAGCGGAATCATATAGGTATATATAATCACCCTTAAAAACAAGATCACCAAGATTAGTCTTCAACCAATAGTCTGGACCAAAAGGGAACTTGTACTGATCACCATAATACCCGTCCTTACTTAACTTCCCAAGGTTAGTAGCAAAATTCTTTTTGAGTGGTGCAGACTTGTCTACTATAAAGTTTTTCCTAAAGTCCTCTAAAACCGCCTTCCCCTCCCAAGTAGGGCCATTTTCACCAGCTGGTTTAGTCATTCTCATCTTAAGTAGATCATCGCCTCTAAACTGACAATATCCGCTGGTATTTATCTGATTGCCAAACCTACTATCAATTGCCTGAGGTGATTGTCTTAATCGAGAATGCACCACGGCTTCAGTTGCGAATCTACAAGGTAACCCATTTATCAATACTTCTCCTCGTTGCAAGTCAGCCTGAGTATATCCTTCTGCTTCAATTAAATCAAAACTCACGAATCTTCCAATAGCCTTACCAGAATCCCTAGCAAGCGCGACAGGCAAATTATTTACTTTAAAGTAGGCATAATGATTAGGAGGTCTTTTGAAATTATGCCTGTCTCTTGCATTTTGGGGATAATTAAAAATTACTTTAATATTTGTTCCGTCAGAGATATTAGGACAGGTAAATCCAATTCTATTACCAGACTTTAAGACTTCAGCAACAGTAGGAATCACAATTGAAGAAAAACTATCGGTTGACTCCCTAAGGTCTACGGTACAAAAGTTAGAACTAGTTTTCCCCATCGCATATGTCGAATGATAAAAAAGCGGAAAAGAAGGAACATATTGACCTACCTCTAGTGCCCCGCTAAAGAATTTAATGTTACTTACTCGCTCACGCACTCCATTTACATTTACATAGGAACCAACTCTTATACCAAAATCTTCAATATTCCTTTGATAAGCTGGGTAATTCGTATAATAATAACCAATCTTAGGAAGGTCTGGATCATTAGGAAAGTCATTGAAATTTATACGCGCCGAATCAAATCGGCTTGTATTATAGAAATACGCTGGCTTGATATTCTTTAATCCGCGGCCTAATATTCTATGTCCTTCTATTATGCTGCCAATGTCATCCCTTTCAGCATGATATGAAGCTACAATCGAGGATACTGACAATGGCATAAATAGCTTATTGAAGTCTGGATCAGTGAGCAAACTAAATATATAATACTGATTAGTATTAAATCTAACTATTTTTTCACCTTGACCTTCTATTTCGGCATAAACTCCATAATCTGTTGTGAAGAAATTGTCATTCCTGTTTGATATTAATTTATAATAGTTCTTCTCTTGTTTAACATTAGGATAATACTTCTCTCCATAATAAAGATTATTCTGGCTAGTAAATGCATAATAGGTACGCATTGCTCCAATTAGTCTTTTAAACAGTTCAAATGCTAATGGTGAATCTGGGTTTACATTATGTCTCTTTAAGGCTTCATCGAAATTAAATCTATCATAAGAATCAACATTTATGTCAGAAATATCCTGCGGGTTGCAGTCATAGCCTTCTGTTTTCCTCGTTACCAACTTCGCAACATAACTATTATTCGTAAAACATGTTTTCTCATAAAGTACCTCACCTTCTAGATTCACAACTACTTTATCATATTTACTGTTATTCTTATCTAGACCTCTAAAGAAAATATTCCTTCTTATATTTCTTTCCCGCGCCTCTGTTGGAGTTAATGGTGATGGGCTAGGTGAAGGGCTAGAAATCAAGGTTGTGGGCGAGCTCAGCCTAGAGGAGGTGTTGCTAGATGTCGCAGACTGTTTCACAGCCTTACTATAAAAATTTGCCTTAGGATTAAATAGAAGTCTAGGTTTATCTTTCGAAATTAATTGTTGCTGAAATATACCAAATATTCTAAGCATCATCTTAGCAAGCCCGTGCACATTATCATCATTCTTCCCATCAATGCTCAACAAAGCCTTCCTTGCCTCGCCTTCTATTAAATCATGAATTTGCAAAGCAAGATTTCTGGAATCATCTGAGAACTGGGTATCCGGTGACTGAAGATATACCTTTAATTTATTAGCAACTAATTGATATTCTGCCAAATCTTCTGTTAATCGCCTATCGTCAGGAGAATAGTTACGATGAGAATCATAAACTTTTCTGAAAAATACGTTCTGAAATTCACGGCCACGCTCTATTCTATCACGATAAAACTCCTTTTCGATCTGACCAGATCTTATGATTATCGGCTTCATCGGAAATTCATTTGTGCGTGGACTCAGTGCTCCTTGAGGCTTTATGGAAATATACTGAAAGAAGTTAACTACATCATCATTCGCATTCTTTAATACTATCAACACATCCTGCTCAGGCTGAGTAATTCTAATATTGGATAGTACTGTACCGGTGTCTTCAACATATTGAAGGTCAGCGGAACAATCAATTTTACTGATTTTTATACTATCCCTTCTTTGTGAAAAAACAGGTAGCAATTGTTTATTGTTATTAAATCTAGCGTGTAATGAATTATTATCTCGAATAACATTCAAATAATTGTCACGAAGCGCATTCTGGATTTCGATATGATGTATATAAGAATCAGTAATAATTCTGACAGGTTTATTTGCATCAAAACCTTCTGGTAAAGAGTAACAAGCAATCCCACCTGGAACCTTTTGATCTGGTAAGAAAATCTTATCTTCCTTACCTAGTCTACTGACATTCGGAGCTTCATAATATAAAATCCCGGATTTTATAAAATCCGCGGCTGCCATTAATTCAGTATACATCACTCGAGCATCCACATAACTAGGTCTAACACTTGGTTTAACACTGGGCGAAGTAAGTTTACTAGAAGAAGAACTTGGTTTAGCAGGTGAAGTTGTTCTAGATATTGATGACGAAGCATTCGGGGATGTTCGTGGTGCAGAAGAGGAAGTACTAGGTCTGGTAGTTGGAGAAGGAGTTACAGGTCTAAGAAAACTAGCATTAGGATTATATAGGGTTATAGTGTTATTTTTTGTTAAAACGCGCTCCTTAAGAATATCTATTATTCTTAGCATCATCAGCCCAAAACCAGTCTTATCATCACTATTCTGATTATTACTATTATCAATCCGCTGATAAGCACTAATAGCTTCATTATTTATAAGATCAAAAATTTGCAAGGCGAGATTTCTAGAACTATCTGGCATGTTAGTCCCCGGCGCCTCAAGGAATGTCCTCATCTCATTTGCAACTAGTTCATAATCATCATACTCACTATTTACATTCTCTAGTTGAGCGTTATTTCCGCCAGATCTATAATTTGGTTCATATATTTTTTTTATATATGCGTTTCTAAATTCGATAACTCTTGCTATCCTATCTTGATAAAAGTCCCTTTGTATGGGTTCAGATGTTACGATGATGGGATTACGCAGATATGTATATAGTCTCGGCGTTACAGTTCTTACAGGTTTGACTGAAATATATTGAAAAAAATTAACAACTCCTCCACCTGGACTTTTTATAACGATAAGCACATCTTGTTGGGCAGGAGTAATTGTAATATTAGATATTTCTGTCCCTAATCCTGAACGATAACTAATATCAGCATCACAATTAACCTTATTTACAGCTATTTTATTTCCATTTCTTGAATTTTTATCGATAGGCAGTAACTGAGCATTGGGAGAATATTTAAAATGTAGGGAAGGCTTCAAGCCTGCTACTATAAACTGTGGATCACTTCCCTCGGTTGATTCAACAAATGAGTCGGTGTTAATTCTAACAGGATTGTGAACGCCGAATCCTTCCGGGATAGTGTAACAAACAATACCGCCTTCTATTTGCTGATCAGGGAGAAAGATCTTTTGCCCCTCTGCAAGGATACTTATATTCGGAGCATCACTATAACGAATCCCAGGCTCAATAAAATTTGCCGCGCCCATGAATTCAGTATAAATTGCCCGCCCCTCATCAACTGCAGGCACTGCAATAAAAGACAGGATAGTTAATGCGAGTAGAACCGCTAAACTCTTTTCCTTTATTCTTTTAATCCTAAATTTCATCTGTTAGCCATATTTTAGATATTACTTAGTAATATCGGCAGGCTAAGAGGTTAACTAAACTGCATATTTCAGCTTCGCTGATCATTAAGTATGTGATATTACTTAATTTATATAAATAACTGATAGACCCAAGTACCCCTAATGGAAAAAAACAAGATCATAGCTGGCTTAAGTATAATAGCCATCACGCTAAGCTTAGTATTTAGAATTTATGAACAAGAGTTTTTATATTGTTCTCTTTCTGATATCCCTCTTCTAATCTGCATCTTCCTTGGTGGTGGGCCATTAATTCTTGAACTTGTAAGAGGTGCCCTCAAGTTCAAATTTAATGCTGACATCTTAGCTGGAATTTCGATTACTACATCGCTCTTCTTGGATGAGTACATGGCTGGGACTATTGTAGTTCTAATGCTCTCAGGTGGGCAGGCACTAGAAGATATGGCCATGGAAAAGGCCTCTAATGCGCTTGATGCTTTTGCAAAGAGACTACCTAATAAGGCAAATCTATTTCTAAACGGACAAATCTCGGAGATAGAACTTAATCAGATAAAAATTGGCGATGAAATTGTTATTAAGCCTCACGAAGTATCACCTCTAGATGGAGAGGTTGTTAAAGGTGAAGGCGCAATGGACGAATCAGTAATGACTGGTGAGGCATTTTTAATTGCAAAATCAATAGGCTCCAAGGTGATCTCCGGATCGGCCAACTCTGAAACTGCTCTGCATATAAAAGTTACTGCTATCGGTGAAGATACCAGATATAAAAAGATAGCTACTGTCATGAAAGAATCTCAGGAGAAAAGGCCTGAGATCAGGCGACTAGCTGATGAACTGGGTGCCTGGTACACTCCCGTGGCTTTAGTAATTGCTACAATCGCCGGTCTATACACAAGTGACTGGCATAGGTTCTTGAGTGTAATAGTGGTAGCGACTCCCTGCCCTCTTTTAATTGGTATTCCTATATCTATAATTGGATCAATTTCTGTAGCTGCTAGAAAAGGCATACTAATCAAAAATCCTGCCATACTTGAAAGAGTTAGTAATATCTCAACTGTTTTTCTTGATAAAACAGGCACAATGACGGAAGGGAAACCAAGTGTGACAGAAGTACTTCATTCCGATAAATACAAAGAGGACGAGATACTCTCGGTCGCTGCCTCCCTTGAACAATATTCTAGTCATCCACTATCAGAACCTATAGTTACTGCCACAAAAAGTAAAAATCTTAAGATACTAACTTCTAAAAATTCCAAGGAAATAGCTGGGCTTGGTCTTACAGGAGAAGTTGAAGGTAAAGAAATTCTAATTACATCAAGAAAGCATGCATTAATTAAATACCCCAATATGACTCTCCCTGATAGGACATCGGGTCTGGAGTGCGTTGTAATTATAAACAACGAATATGCTGGAACTATTAAGTTAAGAGATACTCTTAGGGCAGGTGGGTCAACCTTTATTCAAGACTTAAAAGACACACACCACATAAAAAGAGTAGCACTACTTTCTGGTGATGACTTAAGTGAAGTAGAATATCTAGCTAAGCAAGTAGGTATTGAAGAAATTCTTGCTAGACAATCACCAGAAGACAAACTTAGAATTATTAAAGAAGAAACAGCCAAAGGTACCACTCTCTTTGTAGGAGACGGCATAAATGATGCCCCTGCCCTTGCTATCGCAAGTATTGGTGTTGCTATGGGTACCAACTCTGATATTTCAGGAGAGGCTTCTGGTGCTGTGATTCTTGACTCCTCGCTACAAAAACTAGATTTCCTTCTTCATCTTGGAGTTAGAATGAGAAAAATTGCACTCCAGAGTGCAGTAGGAGGAATGGCGCTAAGTATCCTTGGAATGATGTTTGCTGCCTTTGGACACCTTAGTCCGGTAGCCGGAGCCATGACTCAAGAAGCAATCGATGTCTTAG
>JBILFC010000132.1:0-8124 GCA_044351785.1 Bdellovibrionota bacterium | reverse complement strand
GTTTAATTCTAGAAGATTCAGTGTCTAGACCACCAGTATTAGATGCTTCTACTAGAAGAAATCTTGAACTCTGTGAGTCCACTCTTGATGGAAGTAAGAGAGATTCTTTGCTAGGGGTGATTGATAAAACAAGAACTGCCTCTGGGGGTAGATTGTTGTATGAGTGGATTCTTTCTCCTTTAGTAGAAATAAAGGACATTCTTGAAAGACAAAATGCTATTTCAGAATTAATAGAATCTAAAAATGTACTTGATTCGATTAGGGATGCCTTAAGTGGTGTAAGAGATCTTGATCGGCTTTCTATTCGTTTAATGAATGGTCGAATTAGTCCATATGAATTAGGACAGTTGAGAGACACCTTGGAAGTGGTGCCAGGCTTGATGATACTTCTAGAAGGTTTAAGTGGAGGGATATGGGAGAGAGTTAAGACTGCATTTTTAGGAGTCGAAGAGTCTCATAACATTCTTTCTCTAAGACTATCTGAGTCATTACCATCTAAGGTTGGAGAGGGTGACATATTTAAATCTGAATTTAATGAAGAACTTGATAGGCTAAGGTCTTTAAAAGGAGATACTCAAGTACTTCTTAATGATTTAGAGCAAAGAGAAAGAGAGAGCTCTGGAATCAATACTCTTAGGGTTAAGCATAATTCTGTATTTGGATTTTTTATAGAAATTTCTAAGGGGCAAGCTAAGAATGCACCGGCCCATTACGTCAGACGGCAGACATTAACTAATGCTGAGAGATATTCGACAAAGGAGCTAGCGGATATTGAAGTAGAGATTAATTCTGCGGAAGTTAAGTATCGGCAATTGGAGTTACATCTTTTTAAAGAGTTGAAGAGTGATTTACAGCCTCATGTTTTATTCTTTAGAAAGCTTAGTTCAAGTTTAGCACTTTTAGATGTTTTATGTTCGTTAGCTTTAATTGCAAGGCAAGGTAATTATATCAAGCCAGTTCTAAGCGAGGACGCTATTACGGTAGTTAAGAATGCTAGGCACCCAGTGGTTGAAGCAGTTATAGGGAGGTCGGATTTCGTTCCTAATGATGTTTCTTTGGGTCAGGATGGGCGCCGATTTGCCGTATTAACTGGGCCTAATATGGGTGGTAAGTCTACTTATTTAAGACAAGTTGGGATTATTCAAATTCTTGCTCAGATGGGTTCTTTTGTACCAGCAGAAGAGGCATTAATAGGAATAGCTGATAAGATTTTCACTCGAATTGGAGCGAATGATGCTCTAACTAGAGGTGAATCTACTTTTATGGTCGAAATGAAAGAAGCCTCAACAATACTAAATGAGGCTAGTAGTAGATCGCTTGTTTTAATAGATGAGGTTGGTCGTGGGACTTCAACTACGGATGGACTGGCAATAGCTAGTGCTATAGCAAAACACCTATTAGAATCTAATCAGTGTAGGACTATTTTTGCAACGCACTTCTTTGAATTAACCTCTATGCCAGATGAGTCAGAGAATTGTTTTTCCCTTTCAGCTGGGATCGTGCAAACTAAGGCGGGGCTTAAATTCTCTCATAGAATTGAGCAGAGAAAGGGCTCGGGTAGTTATGGACTGCATGTTGCAAGGTTAGCAGGGGTGCCTGAGGAGGTTGTTAAGTATGCAGAGAGTCTAATTGGTAAGGATTGGGCAGTTACAGCCTACCCTGAAGTTGTGAATGATGACATAAAATCTGCAATGACTCCAGAAATGAACGAAATATTAGAGATGCTTAGTTGTTTAAATCTTGATAATCTAACTCCATTAGAAGCATTAAATTCTCTTTATAAGTTAAAATCAAGAGCACAGTCCGTTAATGGTCATTAGAGTCATTTTTCATTGTTTTATAGTCATTATTTTATTTTTTTCTAGTTATGCGCTTGGTGATGAAAGTGCAGATAGATTTCAGAAGATAAGAACAGAGTATAGAGAACTTTCAGTCAAAGATCCTTTCTTATCAGATATTGTTTTATGGCGTGGGTTAAGATCAAAATTAGTTGAAATTTCTAAGGAGTCATTAGAAGAAGATATTACTTCTGAAGTAATTTATTTAAAAGCAAGAGTTTCGGAGCAACTTGGTAAAAAGCTATCAGATAATTTTATTGTAAAAGAAGCAGAAACTGATTTTTTAAAGTTATACAAAGAGTATCCGCATAGCTCTTTAGCTGATGATGCGCTACTTGGATTAACTAGAGTAGCAGCCTATTTTAAGCTTCCAGAGGATAGATTTAAATATGCACAAATTATAGTTGATGAATATTCTAGTTCGGAAAGCTTTGATAAAGCTAATAAAATTATAGAAGAAGAACCCGTTCGAAAGGTAGAAGTTAAAAAGGAAGAAGGTGAAAAAGAAGTAGGTGATTTACTTGGAAATTATCCAGTAATAGCAATTGATGCAGGCCACGGGGGAACTGAAGAAGGTGCAAAGGGACCTGATGGGGTTCTGGAAAAAGAGATAGTCCTTAAAATTGCATTCTTGTTAAAAGATTTATTGCAGAAAGATCAGAGATTAAGAGTGGTGATGACTAGAACCGGTGACGAAGTAGTGTCACTTGCAGATAGAACTAGAATAGCAAATGAAGCTAAGGCAGAACTGTTCATATCTATTCATGCTAATGCAAGTGAATATAAGACTAGTAAGGGAGTTGAAACGTATTATTTAGATAATACCGATGACAAGAGTTCTCTTAAGCTAGCAGAGAGGGAGAACTTTACCGCGGTTGGAGAAACTAAGGGAGTAGGATTTATAGTAAGTGATTTTATTCAAGCGGTAAAAATTGATGACTCAATATCGTAACTTGTACGGCGGACTTTCTAAGAGTTTCGATGGGGTTAAGGATCTAAGAGTAAAGAAGGCCCCTTTTTTTGTACTAGTAGGTGCTCATATGCCATGTGTTTTAGTTGAAGTGTCATTTATAGATCATCCTGTTGAAGGCAGAAGAATGGCAGATCCAAGATATCAGGCTGTTGTTGCTGATGGGATTTATTCTGGAGTTAAAGCATACCTCAAGAAGAAGGAGAGAATTAAGGAATAGTTAATTCTATATTAATGATTAATCTAACTTATAAACTTGATGAAATAGATTTAATTCCTAAGCTAGGAAGAGAGATACTTTCTTGTCTATTGCCTTTAGAAAGTGTGAAAACTTATTTTATCGGTGGTGGGGTAAGAGATATTCTTTTAGGAAGACCTACTACAGATATTGATATTTTAATAGTTTCAAAACCAGAGAAGGGTCTAGAGCAAGTATTAAGAGTTTTAGGTGATACTTTTAGTAGAGTAGAAATAACACAAGAATTAACTAGTTATTTTACAGCGAAAGTCTTAGTTGGAGGGGAAGAGGAGAGTGAGGAAATTGATTTAGTCTTTGCTCGTAAGGAGACATTTTTAAGTCCTGGAGCGAAGGCTATAGTTGATTTAGGTGACTTAGAAAGTGATCTTTTGAGGAGAGATTTTTCAGTAAATGCTTTGGCATTTTCTATGAAGGAGGGAGGGGAACTTAGTATTGTCGATCTGGTAGAAGGGGTTAGTGATATCGAAGCGAAAAAGCTTAGAGTTCTTCATCGAAATAGTTTTAGAGATGATCCCATTCGTATCTTAAGAGGGCTAAGGTTGGCTGGTAGGTTGGGTTTTGAGTTCGAAGAGAAAACTTTTAGATATCTTAGGCAATCAATTATTGATAGGGATATGCAGAATGTTTCTATCGGGAGAAGAATCTTTGAGTTAAATAAATTTTGCTTAGAACCTGAGCCATATAACTTAGTTAAAAAGTTAGAGGAATTAGATATTTTAGATCTAGTTCTTTCAGTATCAAGTATAAAGCTTGATACTGAGGAGAAATTTAAAAAGTGCGTTGAAGATCTTGGTCTGAGTCTTGGCTTTTGGGCATTTTTACTTCCTTCTTTAAAGGGGTATACAAAGGAGTTAATTGTGGTTCTCCCCTTAAATAAGGCTGAGAGGAAATTAGTCTTTGAGTATATAGGTATAAGTTAGATGTTCTTTGAATTCATAGATGATACGGCAGAGGTAGTCGAGAATTATTTAGCAAGTTTTAGTGGCGTTCCTAGTTTTAATATCTCGCGTGTTTTACCTGAAATTATTCGAGAGTATGAGGATCTTGTTCTTGGATCTCAAGTTTGTATAAAAATTAGTTTTCACCTTAAGGCTAGTGGATTTGATGTTGGGCCTGAGGTAGTAGCTAGAGAGATATTCCCTAAGGTTGTTTCTACCCCTTCAAGAGAGTATTTTCTTGGTAGGGATGTTTATCTTAATGCTAAGCTAAATGTTTTAGAGGGTTTGAAAGAGTACTTAAATCAAGGATCAGAGTCTACGAGCATTTTTCTTTCAGAATCTAAATTTGTAAGTGAGATAATTTCCAGAGTATTTAACGAGGAGAATTTATCTGTCAAATTTGTTAAGGGTTATGAAGATCTGTTCTTGAAAGAACCTTTTTTAAGTGTTGTTAGCAACTTTAGTGACGTAGAGAAAAAGCATATTTATCTATCTAGCATAAGTGACGAAGAATTTGATGAAAGTCTTATTTTAACTGGATTAATAGGTAGGGATAATACTATTTGGTTATGGGCTAAGTTTAACGAAATAATTGATTTTTATTTCGCTCAGAGAGCAGAAGGTTTTGAAGCGCAGTTTCATGAGAGTTCTATAAAGTCTTCCTTACATACAGTACCTGCAACTCATCAGTTGTTAAAGGGTTTTTATGAAAGACTAGCAACATTTATATCATTGTATGATTACTATTTATTTGAAGCCTTAAAGAGAGATAAGCCTGCATTATTCTGGGTGCATGTGATGGAGATAGAGAGATTAACTTTATCTTTATGGAATGATCCTTGGGGTAGGCTTTCTATTGAAGGAAGAAGTGTTAAGGGTGATAGTGGAGAACTTGATATATTATTTAATGCTCTTAGATTGTGTAGATCTAAGATCGTGTGCTTATTGGATTAGGGTAGATTATGGAAACCTATATTATTGTCTGGGGTATCCTACCTATACTACTTCTTATGTTGACTATTTGGTCCAGTTTTAAAATGAAGGTACTTAAAGGAGAGCGTGAGCCATCCGGAATGTATTTTAAGCAGTTTTTATTTTCATTAATAGCTTTGGTAACTAGTATAGTCATCTTATACTCAGAACTTATAGTTAGCCTTAATGAGAAGTTATTATTTAACTTTTTTGAAATATCCTTTCTTGAGTGGTTAATTTATCCCGTGGTATTGGTGATTTTTGCAAAAGTGGGGGAGAGGAAGTATATAAGATGAGAAGACATTCTGTATTACTTCTCGAGGTCTTGATTGTAATACTGTTTTTAATAAGTATTTGTTACGATTCTTTAAATCAATCAATTTTTGTTCCGACTCATCACCTAGACGGGGCTTTTCAGACGGCTAGTGGTTTGTTTAGGATAGATGCAGGGGAGGTCGTAGGTAAAAATTTTTTTCCTTATTTGGGAGTAGGGCCTCTATATTTACTTTATCCGCTATTCAAATTGGTTGGCTCTAATTTGTGTGCCAGCGTATATTCATCTCACTTTATGACCTTATTGGTGGGGTGGTTTTGTCTCTCAATTTTAACTCATATTATAGTTACTCCAGGTCATTTTATTACTAGTTTGACGCTAGGAGGATTGATATTTTTTCTTCCATTATTTATTACTCCGCCAAGTTTTATGTCCAGTTCATATGAATTTAATATGACTCCTGGTAATTCCTTAAGACCTATACGTGCAAGTCTACCTTATTTAATCGTTGGCTGTCTTTTAGTTTTGCGACAAATTAATCGGAGTGGGTATAAAGCATTTTTAATAGGTTTTTTCATCGGTGTGTCTTCTCTATGGTCTAATGACTATTCTTTCCCCACAATATTTATATTTATGTTCTATTTGACGGTATATTTTTGTGTCAGAAAACAAGATAGTTGGAGACGGGATATAGTAATGATGTTTTCAAGTGCTATATTATTTGCTTATATGATGTTTTTTTTAGTGACAGATGGTTATGTCACAGAAATATTTTCTTATAATTTTGTTGACCTTGCGTTTGACCAGTGGTGGTATTTTGCGCCATACCGAGAAAATGCTCGAATTTTTGAGTTCGCACAACTTGGTCGGTTAATCTCAAATGAGAATCTAACTTCTTTAGCCATATTTGGATTAATTATTTTAATTAGTGTTTTAACTAAACAGGCAAATTATTTTATCTTGTTGATGATTGGGGTTGTTTTGTTTGCTGGAGGTAGTGTAGCCTCGGTCGGCGGACATTTAAATTCTTATTTTGAAGCATTTAATAATTGGAGTTATTTTTCAGCAATATTGCTGTCGCTAAAGTTAATCTCATATGTTTATAATAGATTTATAAAGTTTTCGCATTTTATTGAGAAAATTATTTCAGTAGCCATTCGTTCTTTAATAGTATCAAGTCTTTGTTTCTTTGTTTGGATCAAGGCAGAGGATTATAATTTGAATTCTATAAATGTAAAGAATAACCCCAATTATTTTCATGTTCCTGAATTGGGAGGTTTCTTAGGGCAGGATTGGAAAGCCTATATTAATTATGCGCGTGACCAAAGAGAAATTGTTATGCAAGAGGAATACTGGGGGATATGGAGTGCATTGAAAAGAGATTTATCTTTATGGCCAGTAGATTCAGTGATACATGCTTTTGGTCGGCAAAGAGAAGTTGCTAAAACCGCCATGAGTAGAGCTGACCTTGTTGTTACAACAAGATATAGCGCTTCCCCTATGTGGCAACCTTGGAGCTATAGTCAGAATTTTTGGTTTTATGAGCTAGTTTTGAAGGAGTTTTCTCCAAAAATGGTATCGCCATCTACTGTGGTATGGCGTCGGGAGAGTAATAAGAAAGTGTTTCCAGTCGTTGATTGTAAAGTTAATCAAGAGGCAAGTGGTTTTAATATCATTCCTTTTGCTGAAGGTTTCTATATTGTAAATCTTACGCTTGATTATACTGGTTCCGATAGACATTTGTTTATGGTGCGTAATAATATATCTCAGGGTTGGGATTCTGAAGGATATGTTTCTATCGCACCAAATTCTATAGATGTTACTATCCCTATTTTGCTTTCAAATCTTTCGCCCAGATTTTTTGATAGTGACATTGTTGGCAGTGATAATGTGAGAGTTAAGATTACCAGTTGCACTGCTGAAAAAATTACTACAAACCAAGGTGATACTTTATTAATGGCAAAGCAGGGATCATTCTATCTAACAGATGGGAATTGGATGAATGGTATTAGTAGGAGACAAGTAGGTTTCTTTCAGCCTAACCGTTCTTACTATGTAGATTTATACAAAGTAGATAATTGGGTTAGATTCGCAAATGGGGAAGTTCGGAGGATTGTATCTACTGATAGAAATGGATCTTATTTAAATATTTATGTAGATGGTATCATTTTGGATTCAAGTCGTGTGGGTATTCCGAGCGAATTTTCTGTTATAAAGTTTCCCCGATGGGATGATTTAGATAGTCATAAATTTTTTCTTACTGATGCTAATTGGATTCGTGGAATTGCGCGAAGGTGGTCTGGATTTTTTGTTCCAAATCGTTTGCCCTTTATAGAGCAGTATAGAGTGGGTAAGAGGGTTTTGCTTCCCAATGGAGATATTAGAAGAATACATAAGATTACATTTGATGGGCAATATCTTAATGTGTTTTTAGAGGGTGATATTCTTAATACAGAAGTTCTAGTCGCTCCTTTTGAATTTAAAGTAGTAGATTAATCGCACTTAGGGCGGTTTTGGAGGGGGTATGGTTTAGTCAAAGCTTTTACTCTTAGCCTCAGAGGCTAGTTCTAACTCTTGAGAGCTGATATGAGCTACGAGAGTGGGCAGATTCCAATTGCAGTTTGCTCTGGAGATTGGACTAAGTTGCCAGATGCTGGAGTCTTTCTTCCAAATGGAACGCAAGTTATGGTGAAAATAGCTTGTGAGGCTGGCGAGTTTGGCCCAGGAATTTCTGTTCCTGCTTTAAAATTGTCCATTGCGGATTCTTTGCTTCCTAAGATGTTTAATCAGTGGGAGAGACCAAATCTTACTATTCCTGATTTAACGAAAGAAGGTGCAGATATTCCATCCATTGAGAAAAGAAGTTATGGATC
>JBILFC010000130.1:0-8169 GCA_044351785.1 Bdellovibrionota bacterium | reverse complement strand
GGTACTCCATCAAGAAGCTCACTTAACTTCTTATCTGTATGACTCATAATTTCCACCAACCTACAAGCTGAATGAAGAGCATCATCAAATCCTAAATACCTATGCGAAAAGAAAATATGCCCACTCATCTCACCAGCTAACTCAGCATCTAACTCCTTAAGCTTCGCCTTAATTAAACTATGGCCAGTTTTAGCCATAACAGGATTTGCTCCTTCCTTCTTCATAGTGTCAAAGAATGTTTGTGAGCACTTTACATCCGCTATAATAGTAGGATTCTTAACTTCCTTAAGAAGCTGTCTACCAAAAATCACTAAAAGCATATCTCCGTATATCGGATCACCCTTCTCATCTACCACGCCTATCCTATCTGCATCCCCATCCCAGCCTATACCAAAATCAGCTTTTTCTTCTACAACCAATCTTCTAAGATCAACTATATTTTCTAAAACAGTAGGATCTGGATGATGATTAGGGAACCTACCATCAGGCTCAGTATAGAGCTCAATAACTTCACACCCTAATCTACGAAGTACAGCACAACCAACGGGCCCTCCAACTCCATTACCACCATCAACTACAATTTTAAGCTTTCTACCTCCGATTCTCTCTATAGAAGAAGTAACAAGAAAATTCTCATATGCACTAGGAGCATCAAACTCTCTACATTGACCAACAGTATCACCCGTAGCATCTTGCTTTAAAGATTCCACTCTGTGCAACAAGTCTTGAATTGCAGATCCACTAAGAGTTGATTTTCCAATCATCATCTTAAACCCATTCTGATCTGAAGGATTATGACTAGCTGTTACTTGAATACCACCGTCTAAATGCTGATTAAGCACAGAAAAATATAACTGAGGAGTAGCGCCCATACCACAATCTAAAACATCTACACCACCTTGAATTAAGCCACGAATTAAAGACTCTGTAATTGCTGGCCCTGACAATCTACAATCTCTACCCACACCAACAACACATGGACCCTGTTTATTTATTAAAGTCTCTCTAACCTTAGCAGCAAAGGCTAAACCAAGTCGCTCTCCGAATTCAATATCAAAATCTTTACCAACTACTCCTCTAATATCATATTCTCTAAATATAGATCTCTTCACTTTTTACTCCGATAATTAATATATTTCGACAGCGTACTTTTCAAATATCTCTGTGGAGACAAACTGACTAGCTCTCTCCATAAATTTCTTCTGAAAAATCTGCTCCTTAACCTTTAAAAAAGTCTCACTTACCTCTGAACCAAAATTAGCGTCAACACGAACATATAATGATTTATTTCCGTCTGCTAGTAATTCCTTGCTATGATCATATAATTCAAGGTCTTCGACTAACCCTCTAAGCTCTTCCTTTAAATCTTCTACCTTAACCTCTCCCATACTAATACAATCCGCCTTAAACTCGGCGGAGGTAAAGCACTTTTTATTGTCTTTAATAAAATTTACCAATTGCTCTGGTTGAGAAAAATCATCATCAAAAGTTAGTTGCACTAAATAAAATCCCCCATCTTTAACTTTTTCCTTCTCCTCTTCACCTAAATATTTAGATACTTCCTCATCAGTTACCTGAACCTGACTACGAATATTCATTGCTAAGATTCTTGACCTTTCTAGTTCCTGCTTAATCTTTTCTTTATAACTCTCAAGAGTGAAGCCCTGTGCCAGAACTGCCTTTTCTATACTACCCGGCCCTCCTCCATTAGAAGCTTCGACCCTTCTTATATAATCACTAATTTCTTCTTCTGTAATATTCAGACCTAACCTAGAAGCCTCCCTATTAAACAGTAAAACTAATATTGCTTCCTTAACATCAGTCTCACTAGGCCTTCCGGACACCTCTGCTCCAGATTTACGTTTGAGAATTTCCTTAATTTCCAAAAGAGTAACAGGCTCAGACCCAATCGTTGCAATAACTCGATCCAATACTTCCGCCTCCAAATATCCAAAAGAAGCAAGAAAAAAGACACCAAAAATAATATATCTGAGATAAATCATGAATAAACAATTGTTTTTATTGAATAATGGTCAATATCACACTCTAATCCGCTAGTCACTTTAGACAAAATTCCGATACTCAATATTCAAATAAGCCATTAAAAATAGGTAAATAATCCTTAATTTTATCATTAAGTTAACGAAAATATTAATCCCCACTACAGTTAAGAGATTAATATTACGACATATAGATAGGTAATAAGTGTAATAACAATATGAAATATGACTTAATCTAGCTCTGAATGGACAATCAGTTATTTGCACAAATCATGTCCTTCGCAAAGGAAGATTCCGATACCTTAATTCTATTTGGTACTGGAATAAGTATGCTGCTATTAATGCTAATAGTTGATTCACTAACTTCATCTTATAGAGTTTTAAAGAAAGCAAAACGAATATTAGTAAATAGAAAACGATCTTTTACTACTCTTGAAATTCAAGCTCAGGCCATTTCGGATCATGCTTCTACATACTCAAACACCCTAGGCGCAGAAGGAGCTAAACTTATATCTGAATTAACTTCCTTCCTTGACGAACAACAGACAATTCTATCTTCACTTGAACAAGCAACCAGAAACTGGGATATAGAAGAGATATTAAGAATTGAGGAAGATCCTACAGTAGCGGACAATGAAATTTATATTACTAAATTAAAAAGAGCAGATTCAATTATTCAATACGTCTCTGGGAGAATAGTTGAAGCTTCCCTAACTGCAACCAAGCTACATCTACCTAAGGTAAGAAAAGCTCAATCAACTATGGAAAGCCTATCAAGGGTAGGGCTTACAAAAATGACTAAAGCAGATTAGATAGAAATCTATTCCCCTAAAACATCAATCAATTTACCTAGTGAAAATTCCTCTAGGAGTATTCGTATTCTCATCAATTCTCTTTTAGGTTTGAATATCTCTTTAAGCCTTAACATAAAATCAGACAGCGTTCTTTCCTCCTTAAAATGAAGATGCATATAAGAATCACTCCTGACTGCCTTAAAAATTCCAAGATCTCTTAACTTGTTCTTTATAATCATGTACTCCACTAACTCGACAATTTCATGAGTATATCTACCATAACGATCTTCTAACTCCTCTAAAAAATCTTGTCCTTCCTCACGAGAATTTAAATAACAAGCCTTCTGATATAAAACCACCCGCTCTTCTGTCTCATAAATATATTCCTTGGGAATACTTGGATAAACTCCCAATTTAAGCTCAGGATCAATAATATCAAAATTAATCACTTCAACCTTGCCGCCTTCTCTTCGTGCTCTCTCAATCCTCACAGCTTCTTCAAGAATCTTTAGATACATTTCATACCCTAGGATCTGCACATGACCTGACTGATCCTTACCTAACATAGTACCCGCGCCTCGAATCTCCATATCCTGCAAGGCCAATCTAAAACCGACACCCAGCTCATCTATGGCACTCATTGCATCTAATCTTCTTAAGGCATCGGAACTCAACTTAGCCTTATTCTTATACAATAAATATGCGTATGCCTTTGTACTACTTCTACCTACTCGACCTCTTAGTTGATAAAGCTGCGCTAAGCCAAATAGCTCTGGATCGACTATAATCATGGTATTAGCATTTGCCACATCAAGTCCTGACTCTATAATATGAGTAGCTAAAAGTACTTGAAATTTCCCCTCATAAAATCCATGCATAGTATTCTCTAATTCCGTCTTCTTTATCCTACCATGCACTACAGCTATTTTAATCTCAGGAATTAGAGATACTATCTGCTCCCGAAGCGCTTCTAACTCAGATATAAAATGATGTACCACATATACCTGCCCGCCTCGTGAAACTTCTTTAAGAATTGCATCCCTAAAAGCATTCTCCTCAAACTCTCTAACTACTGTCTGAATGACTTGCCTTGAAACAGGAGCAGTCTCTATAACACTCAAATCTCGTGTCCCAAACAATGCCATCTGCAAAGTTCTAGGGATAGGCGTAGCAGATAAGGACAATACATCCACTTCAGCTCTTAACGCTTTTAACTTCTCCTTCTGAGCTACTCCAAATCTATGTTCTTCGTCTATTATAAGCAATCCCAAATTCTTAAAACTTACATCTGATTGAATTAACCTATGAGTACCGATGACGATATCTACATCCCCTTTCGCTACTTTCTGCAAAGTTTCTAAATTTCTCTTTGGCGTATAAAATCTACTCAATACTTCTATCTGGACAGATACACTTGCGAATCGCTCATGAAATGTTCGGCCATGTTGATCTGCTAATATCGTAGTAGGAACCAGCATTGCTACTTGCTTACCTGAATTTATAGCTTTGAAGGCTGCTCTCATAGCAACCTCTGTTTTTCCAAACCCGACATCCCCACAAACCAACCTATCCATAGGTCTATCAGACTCCATATCTCCTAAAACCGCCTCGATAGCCTTTAATTGATCCGTCGTCTCATCATATTCAAACTGATCTGCGAACAATCTTTCTTCCTCACCAAAAGGATCAAAAGATAAACCCTTAGTAATAGACCTAACAGCCACGGTCTTTAACAATTGAGAGGTTAGTTCTAATAAATTATCTCTAACCTTTTTCTTCTGAATCTCCCACTGGCCAGCTCCAAGCTTAGTTAAAATAGGAGGTCTTCCCTCCGGACCAGCATACTTTCCTATACGAAGAAAATCATGCACTGGTACAAATAACTTATCAGAGTTATAATATTCTACCTCTAAATACTCTCCTTCCTCACCTTGATATGAAATATTCTTCAAACCTAAAAATACGCCAACTCCATACATTTCGTGCACGACATAATCACCAGGTGATAATTGCCGTAAATTAGATAATTTTGCTCTAAAATTAGCCTTTCTGTAAGGATACTTTCTTTGCCTACGACTCTCTACTTTATTTCCAAATAAATCCTTTTCACTAACTACTAATATCTCATCATCCTCGAGAATAAATCCGCGAGAAAGGTGAGAGATAATTAAAGTTACGCCCGGTTCTAAATTCACTCTTCTATCCAGTTGATATTTTAAAGACTCCATTCGTAGGGTAGAACTGAACTCTTCATCCTTAAATATCTTATGAATTCCCTCAGCGCGATCTAAAGTAGAGCATGTGAGAATAACTGACTTGTACTCTTTAACACTTTTTTTAATTGCATCTAATGCTTTAGCGTGAAAACTCTTCTGACTAGCATCCGCGCTTAATAAAAGCTCAGGCATGACACGTGAAATTCGTTTTATATCTTCCGGCAATTCATCCGAGTATCTCTGATATAAAAACTCACTTTCCAACTTACCTTCAACATCCGAAAGGTCGAAATAGAAATCCTCTTTATTTGTTACATAGGTCTCATCTTGATCCTGCGTTAAAAACCTCTTATCTATCTCTACTTGCCACGATCTATTCCAAGACTTAACCTCTAAATCTCCTAAAAAATATATCTCCCTAGTTTCGGGTAAATAATCTAATAAGCTAGAAGAAGATCCTAACAGTAAACGACGCAACCACAAGCTACCTGGCCATACCCTCTCTTGCAATAAACATTCCTCATGGAAACGCTTCTGACTGGCAGATACATCTAAATGCGAAATTAGGCTGCGATACTTTTCTATCCAATAATTTTCAGACTCACCGCTACTGATTAAAAGCGGCGCCTCTAAAACAGGTAAAATAATACAAGAATCTAACTGTTCAATAGACCTTTGATTAGCTGGATCAAAAACCCTAATTGAACTTAACTTCCCACCATAGAACTCAAATCTAAATGGGGCCGAAGTATTAGGAGAGAAAACATCAACTACCGAACCATGATCAGCATAATATCCAACTTCTTCAACCTCAGGCCTTCTATTATAAGAAAGACTTATTAGATCACTTACGAATTTAGTTTGTGCAATCTGTATTCCTACTGAAATTTCAACTATTCCATTCTTAAACTGCTTAGGAGATTCAACCTTTTCAAAAAAAGCTTGAAGTGAAGTAACTAAAATATGATTTCTAGATATGTCTAAATCAACTAATTTGCTCTTTGATACCACCCTATCAAAAACAACCTGACTACTCGGATTAGACATTTCAAATGGCAATACATCCAATGCTGGATAAAGTAACAGGGAAACATCGTCTGAATACTCGCTACTATCGAAGGACTGAGAATCCTGTATGGTCTCATAAAATGATTGTAGGGCAGAATAATATTCATTTGCTTTTGAATCACTTGCAGCAACTAATACCTTCAGCCCTTTGTTGCTACCAGACAAAAGAGCAGAGGCAAGCTCCGGTTCAGGTGGCAATTCCAAAGTATTTCTCAGCATATAGCGAGAATTCACTTTCAAAGACATTTTTCTACCATAAATAAGAAAATACTATTAATTTCAAGTGCTTAACTCATCACTTAAGGTACAGATACAATAAGTCGATTAATATGTAACACACGGAAAGACTTATTAAAAATTACAATTCTGCTTAAAGATAAATTTTCATGAATGGTATTCTAGACATTACGCAACTTCTACAATTCTGTGTCCAACAAAAAGGTTCTGACCTACATGTATCCGCTGGAGAACCGCCAGTTATAAGAGTAGATGGGCAAATGCAACGAATTAAAGTTCCAGCATTAACCTCAGAACAAACCCAATCAATGCTTTACGATATTATGGGTGATGCACAAAGAAAAGTATTTGAAGAGAAGTCAGATATAGATTTTTCTATTGATTTAGGTGAACAGGCGAGATTCAGAGTAAACGTTTTTCGCCAAAGAAAAGGAATGGGGGCAGTTTTTAGACAAATCCCAACAACGATCCTCACCATGGAGCAGCTTGGGCTACCATCGATACTCGCCAAATTAACAAGAAGAGAAAAAGGTCTAATCTTAGTTACTGGCCCTACGGGCTCTGGTAAGTCTACAACACTTGCTGCGATGATTAATCAAATCAACGAAGAAAGAAGACTTCACTTATTAACAATTGAAGATCCGATAGAATTTGTGCATCCTTCTAAGAAATGCCTAATCAATCAGAGAGAAGTTGGTCCCCACACTCAAAGCTTTCAGAACGCTCTAAAAGCAGCCTTAAGAGAAGATCCGGATGTCATTTTAGTAGGTGAAATGAGAGATCTGGAAACTATTCAATTAGCCTTAACAGCAGCAGAAACAGGGCATTTAGTAATGGGTACTCTTCACACCTCTAGCGCCCCTAAAACAGTAGACAGAATTATAGACGTTTTCCCTCCTTCTCAGCAGTCGCAAGTAAGAGCAATGTTAGCTGAATCCTTACAGGCTGTTATTACTCAGACTCTATGTAAAAAAGTTGGTGGGGGTAGAGTTGCTGCTCTTGAAATTATGATTGGAACTAATGCGGTTAAAAATTTAATACGTGAGGGTAAAATTCACCAACTCCCTAGTGCCATACAAACTAGCCAGAATGTCGGAATGAAATCTATGGAGATGTCTTTACTAGAACATCTAGCGAATAATTTAATTACCGCAGAGACAGCGCTTGAGAAAGGATTAAATCCTGCACTAGTCCCTGAAGGATCAAACCATAGCGAAGAATAAATAAGGTAATCATGTTAGATATAAATAAGCTATTAAGCGTAATGAAAGAATACGATGCTTCTGACCTTTATCTAACAGTCGATAGTGCACCGTGCTATAGAATTAAGGGAAATATTAAACAAGCTGGTGCTAGAACCCTAACCGAGGATGAGACTGAAGCATTTGCGCGCAGCATCATGAGCGATAAACAACAAAAAGAATTCGAAGCAACAAACGAGATGAACCTTGGTCTACTTTTCCCTTCCATGGGCAGGTTCCGAGTAAATGCGTTTCGACAAAGAGGATCAGTAGGTCTAGTTATAAGAAGAATTAAAACAGAGATTCCTACTTTCGAACAACTATTGCTACCCCCAATTTTCAAAGAAATTGCGATGTATAAAAGAGGTCTCGTATTAGTAGTTGGAGCGACTGGATCTGGTAAGTCTACTACCATGTCAGCTCTGATTGGACACCGAAATGAAAATCAAGCTGGTCATATTATAACGGTTGAAGATCCTATAGAATATGTACATCCGCATAAAAAATCCATCGTTACTCAAAGAGAAATTGGCCTAGACACAGAGGATTACCATTCCGCGCTTAAAAATGCCCTAAGACAAGCTCCAGATGTGATTCTAATAGGTGAAATAAG
>JBILFC010000129.1:0-8199 GCA_044351785.1 Bdellovibrionota bacterium | reverse complement strand
TTCTAGCAATTCTTCTGTAGGGCAAGCGAGCACAGAGAAAGCAAGTGAGTTATCTAAAAAAGATATTAAAAAAATTGAACGCGAAGAAAAGAGAGAGGATCGTAAGTTAGAGCTATCAGATGGAACTAAAATTAAGTTAGGTGGAAAGCCTCCAGAATTGACTGGAGCGCAGGTAAAAGACTTTTTAAATAAATATCCAGATCAGAAAGCTTTGATTATAGTAGGCGCTGAGTGGTGTGGACCATGTAGAAATTATGAGCCTAGTTACACAGAATACGCGAAGAGAAATCCTAATGTAGCTGTGATTCACGTCGATAGCGATCATAACCAGGAATTTGTATCTTCAAATTCAGTTTCGAGCCTTCCTACGACCTTATTGAAAGCGAGTGGATCCACAACTATTAGCCCTATACAAGATGGGCATGTCGGTCCAATGGGTGTGTCTGAGCTTGAGCGACGGTATGGGAAATAAGGTAAGCCCCCCTCCTACACTTCATAAGTCGTACTAGCCGTATTCCCACCTCTTCCAGTCCAATTGGTATGGAAGAACTCGCCGCGTGGTTTGTCGGTTCTTTCATATGTATGGGCGCCGAAGAAGTCTCTTTGAGCTTGAAGTAAGTTAGCTGGTAGTGTTTCAGTCTTACAACCATCAAAGTAAGATAGGGCACTTGAAAGAGCAGGAACTGGAATACCATTCTTAACAGCTTCAGAGATGATATTTCTCCATGCAGTTTGCCCTTCTTCAAGTATTCCTGAAAAATATGGATCAAGCATAAGGTTAGTTAATGCTGGGTTCTTATCGTAAGCATCTTTAATTTTGCCTAAGAACTTAGATCTAATAATACAACCACCTCTCCACATTAGAGCAATCCCGCCGTAGTTAAGCTTCCAGTTAAAGTCTTTACCAGCTGAAGCCATTAGCGCATAGCCTTGAGCATATGAGATAGCCTTGGCAAGTAAAATAGCCTTCCCCATATCGTGAATCAATTGATCCTTTGTGAGGCTTGTTTTAATTGGGTGTTTTTTAAAAGCCTTGCTTGTAACAACTCTTTCATCTTTCATAGCAGAAATACATCTAGCAAATACTGCCTCAGCAATTAAAGTAGTTGGAATACCAATATCTAGAGCAACATTCACAGTCCACTTTCCAGTACCCTTTTGCCCTGCTTTATCAAGGATCTTATCAACTAAATGGCCTTCTCCCTGATCATCTTTTTTAGCTAGAATTTCAGCTGTGATTTCAATTAAGAAAGAATCTAGATCGCCCTTATTCCAGTTATCAAATACTCCTGCTAGCTCATCATTAGAAAAGCCACCAAGCTCTCTTAGAACCTGATAAGCCTCACAGATTAACTGCATATCGCCGTATTCAATACCGTTATGAACCATTTTCACAAAGTGCCCAGCACCCTCAGGTCCAACCCAGTCACAGCATGGAGAACCATCATCTACTTTAGCGCAGATAGTTTGAAAAATATTCTTAAGATGTGGCCATGCTTCTTCATTTCCACCAGGCATAATCGAAGGCCCAAGAAGAGCACCTTCCTCACCACCGGAAACACCAGCACCTACGAATAAAATGCCTTTAGCCTTAAGATCATTTGTTCTTCTGTTTGAATCAGGAAAATGTGAATTACCACCATCAATAACAATGTCACCTTTTTCAAGATATGGAAGGAGAGAATCAATTACTCCGTCAACAGCTCCTCCTGCCTTAACCATGATCATTATCTTTCTAGGGCGCTCTAGTGAGCTACAAAGCTCTTCTACGCTCATGCAACCTTTGATGGTCTTACCCTTAGCTCGACCGTTTACAAAGGCTTCTACCTTATCTGTACTTCTATTAAAAACAGCAACTGAGAATCCCTTAGATGCCATGTTTAATACAAGGTTCTCACCCATTACAGCTAAACCAATAAGACCGATGTTGCATGTAGACATGAATACTTTTCCTTAAAAAGATTGAGGCTGCGTGCGCCTTCAATCTTCATAGTTTAATAAAAAATTAACGATTATTTAAGATAATCAAAATGTGAGGCTTAACTCCTACATTCAGCCTATTTTATCAAGTCTTATTGAGATTCTTACCTTTTCGGCGTATTAATAATGACACGAAATAAACAATCCTTTAATCGGGTATCTGTATGTATACATCATTTAAGACAGCGAGTGTTGAGTTCTTAACAAAACTTCAAGAGGATATTTGTAATGCCTTGTCAGCTTCCGATGGAAAGGCTGATTTTTCAAAGGATACTTGGGAAAGAACAGATGAAACAAGTGCCCCGGGAGGAGGAGGACTTACAAGGCTTTTAGTTAATGGTGGTGTCATAGAACAGGGCGGGGTTAATTTCAGTGAGGTATATGGTACTTTACCACGTGAAATGGCCCATAAGCTCATTGGGTCAAATCGGGATGAGAAGTTTTACGCAACAGGAGTATCTCTTGTTATTCATCCTCATTCGCCCAAGGTTCCTACAACTCATGCTAACTTTAGATATTTAGAAGTTGAGAATCATGCGTGGTTCGGTGGTGGGGCAGATCTCACGCCCTTTGTGCTTGAAGAGGATGATGCGAAGCATTTTCATTCAGTATTTAAGAATGCATGCGATAAGTTTTCACCAGATTATTATCCGCAGTTTAAAAAGCAGTGCGATGAGTATTTCTTAATTCCTCATAGAGGGGAGACTAGAGGAGTGGGCGGGATTTTCTATGACTATCTTGGAAAGAGTGAGCCTAGTAAGTTAGAGCATTACTTTGAGTTTATGAAGTCCGTAGCACCTGCATTTATTGAGGCGTATCTTCCTATCGTAGAGAAGAGAAAACATGAAACATTTACAGAAAGAGAAAAGGAATTCCAGCTTTTAAGACGCGGGCGTTATGTAGAGTTTAATCTTGTTTATGATAGAGGTACTCAGTTCGGCCTTCACACGAAGGGCAGGTCAGAATCTATTTTAATGTCCCTACCACCACTTGTAAGGTGGCAGTATGAGGGGAGTTTGGCGGTTACGGATGAAGAGAAGAAGCTTGAAGCGGTGCTTAGGGAGCCTAGGGAGTGGGTGTAGTTTTCCTTTGTAACCTTTTCTCTCTTCTTAGCGAATTGTATTGCGATTGTTGCTAACTATCTAGAAATCTTCATAATACGATTTGTGTATTAATAAAAAGAAAAGTAATGAAACTACCTAAATTCCCTTTTGCATTAAATATTATACTCTGTTTAATGCTCGTCTTTGTAAGTAAGGCTAGTCTAGCTCAGTCAGAACCTAAGAATAAACAAGAAGAGATTAATCAAATGGATATAAAGAAACCATCCCAAGACGAGATTAGGAAGATGTTAAGCCCTATGCAGTATAAGGTGACCCAGGAAGATGGTACTGAGGCTCCTTTTCAGAATGAATATTGGGATAATAAGAGAGAAGGGATTTATGTAGATGTCGTAAGTGGAGAGCCACTATTTTCATCCAAGGATAAGTACGATTCAGGTACTGGTTGGCCAAGTTTTACTAAGCCTATTGATATGAGTTCAGTTACTACTAAAACTGATTTTAAGATGCTTGTTCCTAGAACAGAAGTTAGATCCAAGGTTGGGGATAGTCACTTGGGACATGTATTTAATGATGGTCCTAAGGAGGCGGGAGGGAATAGGTTTTGCATGAATTCTTCTTCATTAAAGTTTATACCAGTTGAAGAAATGGAAGCAGCGGGTTATGGGGAATTGTTACATCTTTTTAAGGCCGTGAAGAAAGAAAGTGAAGAGATAGTTTTAGCTGGAGGGTGCTTCTGGGGAATGGAGGAGTTGTTAAGAACACAAAAGGGAGTACTTGATATTGAAGTCGGATATGCTGGCGGCGATGCGGATAAGGTTACTTATGATCAGGTTAAAACAGGAAGGACTGGAAATGCAGAATCTGTAAAAATTAAATATGATCCAAGCAAGTTGCCATTAGAGGATCTATTAGAATACTTTTTTAAAATACATGATCCCACAAGCTTAAATCGTCAAGGTAACGATGTAGGCAATCAGTATAGATCAGCCATTTTTACAACTTCTAAAGAACAAGAAAACATAGCTAGAAAAATTAAAGACAAAGTTCAGCTTTCAGGTGCTTGGAAGAAAGATATAACAACCGAAATCACCCCTCTAAGTGGATTTACAAGGGCTGAAGAGTATCACCAAGATTATTTGCAGAAGAATCCTGGTGGGTACACTTGTCACTTTGTTAGAGATGTGAAGTTTTAATTCAAAAATCTTTAGAATGCTTTCATGAAAACAATAAAGCAGAGGGAAGAAACTTCTTCCTTCCCTCTGCAGAAATTTAGGTTATGAACCTCTTACGAAGGTGACGCGCGGTTTGATATCATCAAAAATTTCCATTGGAATTGGAGGATTCCATCCAGAAATCTCCATTTTGTCATCATCTTTTCTGCTTACCTGAAATGCCCACATGGTAGGCTTTGCACTTTTTTGCTCAGTGACCCATACATTCACTGGAACTACGTATTTTCTTGTCCTTCCCTTTGGTACTCGAAGTAGTAAGGCTGGACCAAGAACGATTCCTTCTCCATGCTCTGGCATTTCAAGAAGTCCCAAGGGAGGAAGGTCCGAAATTTCTGCGAGTTCTGTCCCAGAAATTCGTGTAGCTTTACCGATGAGATCCATCATGCTTATCTGCACTGTTTCGTTTTCTGGCCAAAGTGGTCTAGTATGCTGATCGCCTCGACTTGCCTCCAAGAATCCATCCCTCTTGACTAAAGAGGAGTACGGCAATAACACTCTTGGACCATATTGAGTATTTGCTTCAGAAACACTAGCAGCTAATATAGAGCTTAGTCCTGGATGAGTCTTTAGGAGAGCAACTAATGAATCCTCTAACATCGGAGGATTTGTTTCCCTTTTAACCCATGTTAATTGAGGTTCACTTTCAAATTGCTGTCGATAGACGAAGATCTCAAAGTGATCCAAAATACAAGCTCGAGCAACGTTTGCATCTCTAAATGCTCTATGCACCTTGCAAGCTAAGTCAAATGCATTCTTATCAGCATCTGTTTCTAAGTCTTTTGGGGAACTTTTTGGAGTCTCTTCCTCAATTTTGATTAAGCCTTCAAGCAGGTTTCTAAGCCCATATTTTTCAATCAAAAAATGTAGAGCCGACCCCAGGCCTTTTCTCGTTGGTTTCTGAGGTTCAAAGCTGCACGCACTAAGTTCTTCACTTGAACTATTATTAGGTCGAACCAACAACCTGCGAGTATTGACCTCGCCTGATATTATGCAGAGACTTACAGTCAGTTCAGCTTTTACCCAGTCTCTTGCAAGCATGAGTCCTTTGTCTATGGGTGCAGAAAGAGCATCCAAGAACCTTAAACCCGCCTTGTCATCTGACCCATTATGACTAGAAAGCCTATGAGACCAGATGAGGCGAGCAAAAGTTTCAAATGAGGTCGTATTCGTAACGAATATTTCGTCAAACTTTCCAGATTCGCCTTGGACAGTAAAGCCTATTTCGCTAGAACCATGGCCGGTAGCGCTATGGAGTTGTATCCCTTGCGAATTTCTAGGTACTACATCACACCGATTAAGTGTTGAGTTAGGAATTTTCAAGGCATATAAAATTGGGCAAAATTCATGATCTGAAACTCCCGCCCAATTAAAGCTATCATCACAGATCGTATATATTCCTCGCTTGCGCAAGGTAACTTCGTGAGAGAAATTAATGCCAACACCGTGAGACACGATCCAGGCATCATCTTTTCTCACGAATTTTACAATTATAGCATTGTGGTGATGTGAGGTGTTTTCTTGAAGAATGATTTTCTCCCCCGCTTTTGTAAGGAGAGAGACTTGGTGACTTGAAATTTCAATCTGGAACCGCATGACAAGAACCTTTCGAAAATTGTTGGGGCACTGCCCAACAAGCATGATGGTAACGCCTGAGATACTACCACACAGGATAGCCCATTCGCCCGAACGGAGACGTACCTTAGAAAGTGGAACTTCCTCTCTAAGGTAAGCCTCCGACTTATTGCGTATTTGTGGAAACTAAAACCTATTAGAAAGCACTCTGAAGATTTAATGTTCAAAGCGCATACCATCTACCCAGATTATTGTGTTTAGAGGCTTCTATCACGAGGTTTTATAAATATCAAAAAAGCTGATAACCCACTTAAAATACCTATTAAAATTAACTCCCGGCCAATAAGTGATGCTGAGATTTTAGTTAAAGAGAATGCCTTAGCTGATTTAAGAATTGTGAAAGGTGCTAAGCATGATGATATTCATCAGTTCAGTGAGTATAGAGAATATATAATTCTAGCTAGTAGTGGAGTAGCTAGAAATTAACTTCTCAATCTGTTCACTTTCGCTGGTGCTTGAGGATAAGCTCTGATTAGCAGTACCGGACTTAGCACTTGCTGCATTATAGATTAAACTTTCAAAGTCAGTTTCAGTGGAGCTGGTAGACTCTCCATTTAAAGAAAGAATAACTGCAGAGTCAGCCTGGGATTCTGGGGTAACTGAAAGCTTTTCAGCGCTGGTAATTCTAGCTTGAGGGGCGGAAGGTGTTAAATTTAAAGAAGAAAGACCTAAAATACTAGCCATAAGAATCTATCCTTGGAAGTTGTTCCTAGGATTAGAAACGACTAGTTGTATCAAATTCTTAATATTTGGTGGCGATGACTTAAGGCCCTTCGTAGCTTGTATTAAGGAATTTCGGGGATAAAACGATTATAGAGACGAGGGGAATTATAAATGGAGATCCATTTACACCTTTCGATAGGGAATTTCGAGTACAGTATCAGAAATTCTTTTATGAATATGGATGTTTAATAAAAGAGGACTACTTAAATTAAAGCACAGAGGTTGTATCGGTGCGGAGTTGTACAATGAAGTTGCAGTAAATGTAGTAGTTTAAAAATTTTGGCAAGGAGCAGATTAGTCTTTTAAGCTATCACGAGCGAATTTTTGATATAATTTAGCTTCTGTAGAGATTTGCTCTCGGTAATAGTTTGATATGTTACCAGCCTCACGGTATATTGAATCAATGATTGGTATTAATCTTTCTCCCAAGTGGTCTAATTTTAACTTCGAATTAATGAAAAACTTAAGCCAAAGATCACTTGTAAAATATAAATCTACAATGCCTTTATGATATAAAAAACTAGGCTTCTTGCTTGAAACTGAAAACCACTGTGTCCATGTCATTTGAGACATACAATTAAGAAAATCAGATTCTTTAACAGGTGAGCTATCAACTTCAGCTTCAGCAACAAAGAAATAATGCCTTAATATAAGATAGTAGTACATCAATACCTTGCAGTAAAAATTACTATTTAAGCTATTAGCTTGCATAATTTCTCTATTAGGATGACCCCAAGCAGGACTAATCGGATCAATAAGCATAAATTCGTGCAAAATAGGATAGTATTTGGTCCATGGATTACAGAAGTATTGCATTTCACCGGTGCAAAGGTAAGCATGTTCTTCTCTTTCCTTGAAGCAATCAACTATAAACGAAAAATCTTCTGCGCTAGCTAAAATCATATGATCTCTAAGCAAGAACGGTCGTCGCATGTATCCATATCGAACATAAATTCTAGCTCGAAAAGGATTAGGCCAATTGATCGGTGGATCGACTTCGAAGCGTTCTGGATACTTAAGAGGCCAAATACTATCCTTGTCTAGATAAAGCTTGTCCCAACGAGCTCTCATAATAAATGCTTTTTTAGGGCATTGCACTAGACCAGCCTCAAGCGCCCTAAACTGTTCCAATGCCCAACCAAAGAAACGCTCGCCACCACTGGGGATGGGACTTTCTACAATTATGACCTCTTGCTGCTCTAATTCTTTTCTAAGACCAGGGTATTTATCGATTTCACCAATCCAGGTAGAAAAAACTACTCCATGAATGAGTTTTGATTCTTTCCAGAATTTAAATATGTCTAGCTTATTTTTTAATTGCTCAAGGTCTCTCACTAAACCAGTAACAAGAATCCAGCAGGGGAGTTCTTGAAGAGTAGTTATGTCATAAGGCTCTTTTTTCATTTTAGGTAAGTGCAGGAGATCATACTCGCCTTTATAAGTAAATAAACTTTTCTATCTAGGACTACTCAATTTAACTTTCTTGCCCCGTTTGAAACTTTGACTAGAACGCTAGCCCCGATATAAATGGAGCATCAGGGCCTTAGGCATTATAAATCAGCTAGGAA
>JBILFC010000128.1:0-8231 GCA_044351785.1 Bdellovibrionota bacterium | reverse complement strand
GATGCACGTACAATGCTTGCCCGTCTTGAATCAGTTACAAGGGATCTCCAGCAGCGAGGAGAGGCTTATAGTGAGTTAGATTTTAGATTTAGGGACCAGGTTATTAAGCGATAGGTAAGTGCCTGTAAATTAAGTGAGTTATAATTTAATTTTTTTACTTTAGGCCACTTGAACTTTAGATGAAAATCTGGCTAAACTGCTTGGAAATAAATAAACTTTTTAAATTCTGCCTTTGAAGTTGGAGCGCACCTGTGGATAATAAATCTATTCAAAATTTCCCTAATAATGATCTTATAGTTGGTCTTGATATTGGAACAACTAAGATTGCTGTAATTGTAGCTGAAAGAACTGAGAGTGGGGGAGTTGATATTGTTGGTATCGGTACTCATCCTTCAGAAGGTCTGAGAAAGGGTGTTGTTATAAATATTGAGTCTACCGTGAATTCAATTCAGCGTGCGATTGAAGAAGCAGAGCTGATGGCTGGTTGCGAAATTGATTCTGTTTATGCCGGTATTGCTGGAAGTCATATCAAGGGATTTAATAGTCACGGGATTGTTGCAATTAAGAATAAAGAAGTTTCTGTTAAAGATGTTGAAAGAGTTATTGATGCAGCTAAGGCTGTTGCGATTCCTATGGATAGAGAGATTCTTCACATTCTTCCACAGGAGTATATTGTAGATGATCAAGATGGAATTAGAGAGCCTCTTGGAATGTCAGGAGTTAGACTTGAAGCAAAAGTACATATCGTAACTGGTGCTGTTTCCTCAGCTCAAAATATAGTTAAAAGCGCTAATAGAGTAGGTCTAACTGTTAAGGATATAGTATTAGAGCCTATTGCTTCATCTGAAGCTGTTCTTTCTCCTGAGGAGAAGGAATTAGGAGTAGCGATGATTGATATTGGTGGTGGTACTACTGATATTACCATTTTTCATAATGGGGCGGTAAAGCATACTGCCGTTGTTCCTCTTGGTGGTAATCATATTACTGCTGATATTTCTGCTGGTCTTAGAACTCCAACAAGTAGTGCTGAAGAGATTAAGAAGAGATATGGTTTAGCTTATAGTGGTCATGCTAGACCGGGTGAGACTATTGAAGTTCCATCTACTGGTGGTAGAGATCCTAGAATTCTTCCTAAGCAGATGCTTACAGAAATTATTGAGCCAAGGTTAGAAGAGATTTTTACTTTAGCTTATTCAGAGATTGTTAAATCAGGCTTTGATGAGTTTTTAACTGCTGGGATTGTGATTACTGGTGGTACTGTACTTCTTGAAGGTAGTGCAGATTTAGCTGAGCAAGTATTTAGACTTCCTGTTAGAGTTGGTTATCCAACTGGTATTGGTGGTCTTTTAGATGTAGTAAACAGTCCTCAATTCGCAACAGGCGTTGGTCTTGTTCTATATGGTGCTAGAAGGCAAGAAAGTATAGAGTTTCAACCAGTGCATGAAGTTCATACCGTGCATAATACTGAGGGCGGTTTCTTTGCCAAGATTAAAGAGAGGATGAGTAGTTGGTTTGGTGGTGCTGCTAGGGCAGAGATGTAGGGTTAGGCAACTAATTTTTCTCTTTTATTAACTTTTTTAGTTGTGATTTTATAGCTATACCCTAGCGCTTTTAGTATCTCTAAGAGTAGATCAAAGGAAAAGTTTTTCGTGCCTAAACCACTTTCAATTTTAGCAATAAATGATTGAGTTCTACCAATTAGCTTTGCTAGATCATTCTGGGACAGATTAGCTTTTACTCTGCCCTGCTTAATCTCTTCAATTAATGCGTGCTTGATCTTGATTGTCTCAAGATCTATCCCATGTTTTTTTGCTAGTTTGTTGTGATCAATTGTCTTCCAAGGCATGTTTTAACTCCTTTAGTCTGTTAAGTATAGTAACTACTTCCTTTTTAGGGATTGTTTGAGTCTTCTTTTGAAATCCGTGAAGAAAGTAAATAGCATCATGCTTTTTAATATAATAGAACAATCTATAAATCCCATGCCTATCTTTAAG
Organism: Bdellovibrionota bacterium; assembly: GCA_044351785.1. Taxonomy (GTDB): domain Bacteria; phylum Bdellovibrionota_C; class UBA2361; order SZUA-149; family DAOLCO01; genus JAIYCX01. The sequence continues at coordinate 6,237 of JBILFC010000128.1, read as the reverse complement.
TCTCAATTCGTGCAGACCTTGATGAATATTAGACAGCGACCTACTGACAGGCATTTCAAGAGTCTTGCCTTTCTCAAGTAAATCTACAGCTTCATAAAAATCTTCTAGGACCTCACGGGACATCATGTCTAAGAAGTCTTCGATAGGAGACCTTCCAGACAAGGTGTAGTAGTATTTTATTTTCATAATTATGAACCATGGTTCATGTTTTGTAAAGTTAATAATGGTTATTTTTTAAAATTTCAGGGCCTAAACTGTTATCGTAGAATTATTTCAAGATTATCTTGATAAAGGGAAAAAAGTTGGGGGTAGTTGGCTCTAGGATCAAATCAATCTAACTATAGATAAAATTAATACTTGATAGGAAAAATCAATAGTATCAGCCACTTCGTATTATCTCGCTTATTAGTGCGTAATTTATGCGGGTAAAATCAAGAACTTGCCAATTTATCCCCAGTTTTGCCTTGCTTGTGCTGGAATATAGAACGTCTATTCTAGTAATTTCAGCTACTTGACGCATAACTATAAATTTGATCTAACGCTCCCATTAGATTTATCAATAGGTCTATGACATAGAAGCATAAGAAAAACTTATCTTCGTTTAGTTGGGTAGAAGAGAATTTAAAGCTCATTTTGAGGAGGACAGCGATCCTCCTCGCTTGTGAGCTTTTGTGATTAGAAAGGTTTTGTTTAAAGGTTTAAACGAAGTTTCCATGTTGAGATTGGAGACCGTTAATTGGCTTTTATAAGGCTAATTAACGGTCTTTAATCTCCAGAATCGAGGAAGAAAATGGAATGGTTAGCGGGTGTGCTAACACTTTCTTGTGGAGGGAGATTTTGTATAGGTGCTTTATGAACAATTCAACCAATGGTGGAGTTCCAGGAATGGAAAATCAGGTTACTGGCGAAAAAGTTGTACCTTTGGATCCTAAAGTGGCGCGTCGCATGGCTGAAAACGGCGATGATCCGGATAATGTTCAGTCTAATTCGCGTCGCTCGCCATTGACTCCTGTCAACGCAGCAGCGCCATATCGGGTGACTGAGTAGATTGACCTTCCCGCATCAGCCCAGATCCACTTGTGGACTGGGCTGATTGTCGGGGAAAGAGGATGCAATAATCACAAAAGCTCCTTTTTCTTTTCTTAAATATCTTCTTTTAAATTTATAGTTTCTTTGGTGGACTCTAAGGAGTTTAGCAAAAAGACGAGGAACAAAGTTGTTCCTTGAGGTTTTATTCCAGGAGTTGCTTGGTGGCTTTTCTAAAGGAGTTCCGAGATGAGCGTAAATTTGAAAGCAGTGCCCAATTTAAAGGAGTTGGCAAGGTTCTATCGTAGAATTTTTCTTTGGGGTTTTCCGCAGGAAAAGGATATGGCACAGGGCATTTATATTCCTCTGAGTGCTAGTACTTATACCGCTAGGGCGGAGGATCTTGAGATCCCAGCTACTGCCTCGCGGTACAGCATTTCACTGAATCTGAGTGATCGAACTTCGGTGGGTATTGCATATGCTTTTATTGGAGCACATGGGTGGGTAGTGAGTGCTTTTCATGAAGACTGTTCTTTCAGCAGGCTTTATGGTCAACAGTCAAATGCTCGACTTATCTCTGATTTGCATTGGGGGTTGGGGGCTAAATCTTCAATTGCTCATTTAGCAATAGGGATTTTTGAAACTTGTTTTCCTCACAGTGATCAACAAGGTGGCTATGGTATGGGTGTCGTGCGACACCACGAATCGTTAGCAACCATTGGTAAGCGCACCTCTGGCTTATTTATGAATAGACTTGAGGCTGTGCATTTACACGAGGAAAGGCGATTTTTTGGTTTGTGAACCTAGAACGTGCTTTGTGGTGATGAGGTCAGGTTTTTCTTGACCTCGTCTTTTTATATTTTAATCTGGGTAGCTTCTTGTTTTAAGAAGTGGGTATTTATGGTTCTAATTTTATTCTGGGCGTGTTGTCTGGATTGGAATTAGGGCCAAGAAGTGTGTATCTCTAATAAGTAGTTAGAGATGCTTTAAGGTTCTAGGTGGTTTTAAAGGGAGTTTGGTATGTGGAAATTTGTTGTAATGTTTATTTGCTTTCGGCTCCCAGGTGGAATGAAAGCGATGACAAGTTGTTACCGGATGTTTGCGCCGGATTCCATACTTTCGTTGGTCGGAGTTATTGGTTTTTCTCAATGTCATGAAGAAAGAGTACTTGCATTGAGAGCTTTAACCAGCAGAGTGCAGGAGTTAAGTTCATACTTTGGTAATAGACCGATTCCTTTGATTGGCGAAGCGCTTATACGTGATTTGAAACTTAGAGATGATTTGGTGCATTTTACCAAGCCTATGCAAATTAGTTTTTTTCAGTCTATCCTTTTCGATCCATCCGGAGTTGGCTTTGATGATGCTGTGAATATTCTTCAGGGTTATTCAAGCGGTCATAGATCGAGAGATAATTTTTTCAATGAGTTACGAGCTTTGCTTAGTTCAGCCGATACGCTTGTGTTGAATAGACTTCAGCGCATGCAGTATCCGACGGATGAAGATGATACTGAACCTGAGATTCCCGTCATCTTGCTTTAAATGTGCTAGTGAATCAGGCACTTTGAGGTTTTATACTTCTTGGTGCCTGATTTTTTACTCTAGGAAAAGCTCATCACCCCATCAAACGAATACAAATCTTCAACCTTTATAAAACTCAAATCAGAATTATAGAGGGAGTTAGGGTGGTAGTATGGCTGTTCAGGACTTAGGAAATAGGCTAGCGCTTAAGGTTTTGCGGATTATAAATGAATAAACCTCAGCTCATTCTGGAATCTAGCAAAATCGGTATCAGCACTGACCCATTGCAGTCCATGTTCAATCACAAGGGCAGCATGGTAAGCGTCAGCAATCAGTTTACCAGAAAGTTGATGCTTTTTACTTAGTGCTTTAAATATTTTTAAGTGATTTGATTCAGGTCTTACTAAATTGCATCTAGGGTGTTGGGTAATCTGATCAATAAAATCCCAAGCAATATTTAAGGGTGTAGGGGGCTTAAATATTTTAGGATTGCTTACTATTCTTAAGAATCCACTTATTACTAGTTCAGATAATGCAAAGGGCTCATCGCTGTTGATAGTATTTGTCAGCCACTCAGCATAGCGTTTATGTTGAGGGGTCTCTTCTCTATGAGCATAGACTAGAATATTAACATCTGGGGAGAGCAATCTAATTATTTCCTGAAAAGTTCTTCGTCTTCGTTTAGTAATTCTGAAGTACGGTCTAAGTTAATATCAGGATTTACCAGTTCTCCCTTCATCGTTATTAACTTAAAGCTATGTGCTTTCTCCTGATTTTCTTCTTTAAGAAAGAGCTTCAGCGCACGCTCAAAAACTTCACCTATGGTTATGCCCTTCTTGGCAGAGTAGTTCTTTGCCTTATCTAAGATGTTGTCTTGTATGCTAAGCGTAGTTCTCATGCTTGGATGATATCATAGTGATGCGTAGATGTCAATGATATGTGCGCAGTCATCACATGCTAGAAGCAGTATTCTGGTAGCGGGGCTACTTTTGAAGTTGGAGGTTTGTGTAGTTATTAGAGGGTGTTAGGATGGTAGGTAGGCTACCAACTATTGCGGGTAGATATTGTAGGGGCGATCCTTGCGGTCGCCCACAAGAATCAATTATTTATGCGGGTAACCGCGAGGGTTACCCCTACGGAAGGATATTCTTTTTTTAGGAAAAGCTCATCACCCCATCAAAAGAATACAAATTCTCAACTTTTATAAAACTCAAATTTGAATTATTTAGCTTAGATAACACATCGAGTATATCTTGATGGCTGATTTCGGGAATATTCTCTGTGCCTTGAATTCTAAGTCTCCAGTGGTCAGAGAGTAGGGTGCTGTCGTTTAGTTCTGGCCAGATGATTGTGCCTCGGTTACTAATCATCTTAAGAGCTAGGTGTTCTGGTAGTAAGGTTGAAACTTTTTTAGCTAGTGCCGAGACATCTGTGTCATGAACTTCTAGAAATAGGTCTAGGCCTACTAGTTTCTTTTCTTCTATGGGTTTAGTGGTTCCTTTAGAAGATTTTTTATTCTGATTAGTTTCTGAATACTCTACCACTTTTAGTTTACTTGGTTTTTCACCAAGTCTTGCAACTAATGCATTGGTAAATTCTTTAGTTCCTACTCTCTTTTTAGAATGAGCATCTGAATATATATCCCCAGTATGAATTCCATCTTCTAAGGTTTTTAATAGAGCGTTGTGGATCAGACTAGCTTCCTTAGGTAGATTTAAATGACTTAACATCATTAAAGAGCCGAGTAGGAGGCCACTAGGATTAGCGATGCCTTTACCTGCTATATCAGGTGCTGAGCCGTGAATAGCTTCAAACATACCGAAACTTTCACCCACATTTGAACTGCCTGCAAGACCCACAGAGCCAGCAACTTCAGCAACAATATCCGAAATAATATCACCGTATAGATTCAGAGTAACAACTACGTCAAAGCGTTCTGGATCAGCAGCAAGTCTAGCAGAACCAATATCAATAATATAATGATCAGTTTCTATCCCTGGATACTCAAGCTTTATTTCATCAAATACTTTGTGAAATAATCCATCGGTAAGCTTCATGATATTATCCTTAGTCATGCAACTTACTTTCTTTCTATTATTAGCTACCGCATATTCAAAGGCATATCTAATAATACGTTCACAGCCTTTTCTTGTAATAAGCTTAAGACACTGTATGCAGTCCTCAGTTTGTCTGTGTTCAATTCCTGCGTAAAGATCTTCCTCGTTTTCTCTGATAATTACTAGATCAAGTTTCGGAAAATTAGTTTCAACGAAAGGGGAGTAGGCAACAAATGGCCTGACATTCGCATAAAGTCCTAGCTTAGATCTTAAAGTAACATTTAAACTCTTAAAGCCACCACCTTGAGGAGTTGTAATCGGTGCTTTTAGTAAAACTGGAATTTTCTTGAGTACATCCCAAGTAGATGGCTCAATTCCAGTCTTTATGCCCTTTGAGAATACCTTCTCTCCAAGGTCGATCTCAGTGTATTCAAGAGGAGCCTTCGCTGCTTCTAGAATCGATACAACTGCTTCTGTGATTTCAGGACCAATCCCATCGCCCTTGGCTAGTACTACTTTATGCATATGATTTTTCTTTATTAATTTTTGCGGAGAGTAGCAAAAATCGATGGTAGGTGCGAGAAGGTAATTTGACCGTGTTTAAGTGTATAGGTTTACAGGGTTTTTATAAATTATATGGAGGGACTTATACAAATAGTAAATTTTGTAATATAGCTATGTTTAAAATATATATGGGTAGTAGGGACTCTTAAACTCTTTTTTGTGCCTTAAGGCAGATTAAAGAGAGAAGAGAAACAGGTTTTCTTCTTGAATGTGTGGGCTCTTTTGGAGGTTTATTCCGTGCCAGATAATGAAGATCCTGATAAGTGTCAATATCCTACTGTAGACCTTCTCAGGCAATTCACTCCGATCAGTGAAATACAATTGCATACATTTTTCGTGCTTGATAATTTTATCGGTATGATTTGGTTAGATCTGATGCGTTCTTTTGATGAAGAAGGAAGCGATTCCTTTATTGTAGACATTGGGAAGTCCATTCGCACTCACATAAGCGATGCGGGAGATGGAAGAGTGTGGATAAGCACTTTTGATTGTGGGGTCAACGGTTCTCATCAGCTTCGGGGGGATTTTTCGCTTCTGGCACGCGTCGTTAGTGGTGGTCTACAGATCGAACAATCTTTTTCTGCTACTCAGTTGCCTCTAATGAAAAGCCAATATGTCGAAATGTCTTTGACTCCAGTCGCGTTGCGTCCAGCTGAAGATGGTTTCTTTAATTGGAATTCTATATTGCCTCAACTAGGTAATCTTCGAGACCACTTGAGAAGACTGTATCAGAAAGCCATAGATGAGGACGCTTTTGTATGAGGTTTCTAAGAAGCCTCTGCATCCTAGAGGATTGCAGGGGTTTCTTCTCTCTTTTTTATAAAAATAAAACAGAAAGAGCTTTCAATTTCCGCTTATCGGTCGGCTCCCATGAGTTCTAAGAAACCTTTCTATAGTTTTATCAAATGTTTTCTGCCCATGATAATGCCTTACCCTCGTCAAAAATGACAACTCCTTAAAATACGGCTGTTCATAATCTAATTCCCAAGGATGAAAATAGAACACCAAGGGATAATTAACTTTTTGTTTTAAATTTTTTATTAAGCTTGAAATTATAAACTCTGGAAATAAT
>JBILFC010000127.1:0-8271 GCA_044351785.1 Bdellovibrionota bacterium | reverse complement strand
AGGTTAAAACAGAAATGTTAAAGACGGATGAATACCAAAAGAATTGTCGGACTAGGTACCAATGCTATAAATAATCATTTTTGGCAGGCCTATTTTATTCCTTTGATAGGAATGAACGTCTGCGAATCAAGCGTTACTTTTGATCAAGTCGAAGATTTCTGTAAGTTAAAAACCTTACCTGAGAGACCTGACTTGATTATCATGTATGTTCGCGAAGGGGAATTGGAGTTGGCGCATGAACTCGCTTCTTGGGCTGAATCGAATCAAGTCAGGTTCGGCTTTTTCTTTAATCCCCTTCCAATGCAACTGGGTCAAGGACTTCCTCGTGGCGCATTTAACTATGACTCATCTGTAGTACCCGAAGACTTTCACAAGAGAGTGCAACAAGTACTCTCGGGCATGACTTAACTTAAGAAGGAGCAGCTCGATGAATGTTTCCACCTCGCAAACCTTTACCGGAAATGAGGAACAGATTTTCTCACAAATTGTAGATTTCCTCTATCACAACCGGGAGACGATCAACTCAGATTTATTCTTTCACGATCTTCAAGTGCTTGACGTTAGAAAAGCGCTCAGATCCGAATTTGAGTTGTCCAAGGATCAAGGCAAAAAGAAATGGACTTTAAAGATGGTCAAAGATGGGACTAAAGAAAACGCAATTCTTGTGTCCATCTCATCTAAAGATATTGCGGAATGAAAAAAGGGGTTAAACTCAAAGGTTCCATAACCCGCGAGTCCCCCCTTTTTTTTTAAACTATAGTAGAATGATTATCTAAGCAGCGATTTTATCTATGTCATCCATTTCATCTTCGTCAATCTGACTCAGCTCCCAATTATTTTGCAAATTTAACCAAAATTGCGCAGAGCCTCCAAAGGCTTTAGATAATTTTACAGCCATCTCAGCACTAATCCCTCGTTTCCCCCTACAAATTTCATTAATTGTCTTAGGTAATACTCCTATATGACTTGCCAGATGAGACTGAGTAATCCCTAACTCTTCAATCTCATCCTTCAATACTTCACCTGGATGCACTGGAGTAATATGTTTATTCTTCATAAAAATTCCTTATTTAAAAATTCAAGAGTGGTAATCAACTATCTCAACTTCATGAATGTTCTCATCTTCCCACAAAAAACAAATTCTATATTGATCATTAATTCTAATACTGAACTGCTCTTTTCTATCTCCTTTCAAAGTCTCAAATCTATTTCCTCGAATCTCTCTTAAGTCTTGTAAAGAAGTAATCGCACCTAAGCGCGCCAACTTAACTTGAGCTTTCCTATGCAAATCCTTAGGCAATAATTTAAGCGCAAGCTTACTCGGCACGCCATAATTAATATCCTCGGTTGCTTTATTTTTGAAACTAGCAATTCCCATCCCCTAGTCATTATACCGGCTAGTGGTAAGATGTCAAGTTAATTTTTAGAAATAAAAAAAGGCGACTGCAAGAGTCGCCCCTACGAATGGCCTAAATGATTAATTTATCTCTTTCTAGGTCTTCTTATTCTTTTCCAAATAGGGAACTCTTGCACATTAGCTCCTTTCTTCTTATTCCTAGCCTTAAGAATAAATCTAGCAAGACCGACTCTCAGATACTCAGGGCATATACCAAGACCACCACAGACATTGTCAAAACTAAAGATATAAGTAGAATCCTTACTCTCTACCCACTCAATTGCATCGACCCTAGTACTCGCACCTTTTACGTAGCTAATAGCTTGCTCCAAATATGCCTGGACACCGTCTGACAATAAAGCCGCCATTAATTTCCGCTCTCCTCCATCAAGACCATCAGCCTTAGAATTATTATATTGAGAAGGCAACATAATATCCGGTTCAAAATAATCACCTGTATAAGAGTCTGTTTCGAATCTTTCTAGCGCTTGAGTAGCAAATTTCGCCATAAGTCAGTTCCTCCATGATTACTTTGAATATAATTCACTTTAATTACCTTAAAACAAGTAATTTAAGATCCTGACTAGCCATAACACGGCCAAAAATAATTACCAGAAAAATCTCTAGAATGAGCTTTCGATCGGCTAAAATAATTTAAAACTCTAAAGCCTCAGTAAGAGGAGGCCTTAATAATCTTGACCTCATTAATGCAGCAGATTCAGCGAGTTTAGGATGAGACTCCGTTAGTCTAGCTATCTGATTTAACTGTTCCGCAGTCTGAGTAATAACTCTAGCAGCATCACCCTCTGCAACACCGCTTAAAACTAACAAGCCACGAAATTCCATCCAGTCCCTAGCCCTAAGCCAAATCAAAACAGTTCTTGCAGCATCCTCTACTACCTCTCTATCTTCTACAATACCTGGCATCCGAGTATTACGAACTCGCTGCAAGACCGCATTAACTTTAATAACCTCTTCCTTAGTAAGAATTTGCTCCTTGCCTTTAATATAAGTCCTATGACTATCACCATTAAAAGAAGCGACTAAGGCAACGAGCTTCTCATTGTTATCTTCATTCAGAATTTTATCTTCGATAAGTTCCGCAATCTCAACAACTAAAGTAGTACACAAATTCGCTGCCCACTGCCCCTTATCTGAAATCTTATTATCGCTAACATATTTTAAACTCTCTAAGCCATTTAGCGCAGACTGAAGAAGATCAGACTGCCTGCGATCTAAATCATCCGCATTTCTTCTAAGTCTATTAATTCTTTTTCTAAATTTCTTAGCCCGTTCACCATCCAAGCTACCCTTAGCGACTAAATCCTTGTAACCCTCTTCCTCAGTATCAGAGTCGATTCTAAGCTGTTCACCCTCTTTCTTATCCATAAAGGCTGCAAGACTTCTCTCAACGGTGTAGATTAAACCATCTACAGTCCTATATCTTAGCAAATTTAAAACCGTACTGGGGCCCGGGAAATATTGAGAGCGTAAAGGCTCTGGAGGCCTCTTAGCTATATCTCTTAACACTCTAGCATCACAGAATCTTGAAGGAGTTGCTAGACAAAAGCCCACCGTATCTTTACCTCTTCTTCCAGCACGACCTGACATCTGCTGAAACTCTGAAGATGATAACTTCTGAAAACCTTCATTCCCTCTTCTAGAATGTGCCGTTACTAAAACAGTTCTAGCAGGGAAATCAACTCCCGCAGCAACAGTTCCTGTTGCAACCAAAACTCTTAAAAGACTCGCTGACATTAACTCTTCTAAAACCAATCTCCACATGAGTAACTGACCGGCATGATGGGCACCAACTGCTGTAGTTATTAAAGAAGCGTACTGTGGGTGAGATGAAATAAGCAACAAGTCGATATCATATCTGGCTGCAATTTCTTCTATCTTAGCTTTAATTACAGACTGATGAGTCTTTTCAATGTGAAGTTTTCTATTACTAGACACTCCCTCCACATCATCATCACATTGTGCTCTAGAACTTCTAAATACAATAGCAGGAAGCAGATTTGAATGCTCAAGTTCTACTATGATATGTGCTAAACTAATATCTCCTTTCATCGCCTTCGACCCCCTCTCCTATCTCCTCTCATTCTAGGAGCGATGTTTCGCTTAGGAGAATAAAAATCTTCAACCTCCCGCAGTAGCCTACCTTCAAGATTTTCTAAAGGCAAAACACCTAGGTCTGGATGAAAAAAACCAAGCCTTAATTCCACAGGTCTATGAGTTTCTGTAATAATTCTAACCTTTTTACCTCTTACTGACTCTATCCACTCAGCAATCTCTTCGGCATTAGACACAGAGGCTGATAACATAAGTAAAGTAGCACTCTTAGGAGATAAAATTATACTCTCTTCCCACACAGGACCCCTCTGCATGTCTGAAATATAATGGAACTCATCGAGTACTACTAAGGAATAATTATCTCCGTAATTATATAACTCATTTCTATAAATTTCCGTCGTAGCAACAACCACATCAGCATCGCCATCTATTTTTCTATCACCAGTGAGAAGCCCTACCGTAAAATGAGGCTCAAATCTTTTTCTAAATTCAGTATATTTTGTATTTGAAAGAGCTTTTAATGGTGCCGTGTACACAGCTCTTTTCCCCTGAGAAATCATGTGGGCAATACCCTGAACCGCGATATAAGTCTTACCTGTTCCAGTAGGCGCTACAACAAGCGTGTCATATCCCTCAGATATAGATTCAATAGCTTCCATCTGAAATTTATCAGGAGAAAATGGCGCTTCCTTAGGGACACCAATCCCTCGAAGAAATTCTTCTTTAATTCTATCTAATTGCTTAGGATGTCTTGCATTCATTATTAAAACTAAACCTTGTTTTTAGAAATTCAATCATAACCGTATTAGCATTAGCTTGGAGGTCACTAGTCATACAATCACCTACGACCTTACCAGAATCAAACATGACTACTCGCTGAACCTTGGGCACTAGTCTTCTAATATCATGACTAACAATTATTGAGGAACAATCGCTATCACCTTCAAGCTCAGATATCAACTCCATTATGCTTGTTGCGGTTACGGGATCTAACCCACTAGTTGGATCATCAAGTAGTAAAAGCTCGGGGCTCGCAACAAGTGCCCTAGCAATACCTACCCTCTTTCTCATCCCACCACTAAGTTCACTAGGTAATTTATACAACGCCTTTGCCAAACCAACTTTCTTTAAAATATCAGCGCTTAAATCAGTAGCTTCCTCTCTTGATAATTTCTTAGATTCTCTTTTACGAGTATCAACACCAGAAACTAAAGGGAACATTACATTCTCTATAACCGTAAGACCATCAAACAGGCCACCCTCCTGAAACAAAAATCCAACACTAGGCTTATAATCTGAAGTATAAATTAACTCACCTGCAGTCTGGTGATATATCCCTGCTAAGATTTTTAAAAATGTACTTTTCCCTGAGTTAGAAGGACCAACGATTCCTAAATGCTCCCTATTCTTCAGAGTTAAATTAACACCTTTTAATACTACTTTATCTTCAAAGCTTTTAATAATTTCTTTAGCAGAGAATACAGTCATATAAAATTATATCTGAGAATTAGAGATACTCTCTTCTACTATAGATCTATTCTTATAGTAATTAAAATTGTTGCCATGCGAATTTTCTAGCTCTTCTTTCCAATCAACTAATGTTTGCTTCATACTATCAAGAATAACATCAGTACACAGCTTCTTTCTTATTGCCGAAGACCCTGGGACTCTCTTTGTAGTCTGAGATATCAACTGTTTCATCTTCCCTATTGCACCCTTTGGCGGCATATCCATAAGTAAAAGCTCTAAATATCTAAGCAATACTCTCGGTACTTCTGACAAAGGTCTCTCTTCTACCGTCCTACCTTCAAGAAAAGCTCTAATATCATTGAAAATCCAAGGATTCTCCATCGCACCTCTACCTATCATAAGGCCAGAGACGCCTTTTTTAAAAGCCTCCAATGCTGATTCACCATCAACTATATCTCCACTACCCACAACTGGGATAGGCAATTTCGAGGCAACTTCTGATACAATATCCCAATCAGCTTTTCCTCTATACAATTGTTCTCTAGTCCTTCCATGAACTGCTAACATCTTTACACCGCTCTCTACCGCAACCTTACCAACTTCAATTGCATTAATGGAACTATCATTCCATCCAGATCTAATTTTCAAAGTTAGAGGAATGGAAACATTACTACTAACAGCATGAAGTAGCTCGCCAAGATGATCGACCTGCCTCATTAACTCACATCCCCCACCTCTTCTCACAACCTTTGGGACTGGACAACCAGAGTTAATATCAATAACCTCAGCTCCTTCATCCTCAACTTTCTTAGCAGAAATTACCATCCTATCAATATCGTGTCCGAAAATTTGTATAGATAAAGGACGCTCACATTCCTCATACTTCATCATCTCGATACTACGGTTAACTTGCCTAGATATAGCTTCTATACTTATAAATTCTGTTACGACTAGACCTAAGGCATCTCCATTCTCTTCCCGCATCAATCTACGAAAAGACGAATTAGTAACTCCAGACATAGGAGCTAAGACAAGGTTAGGTGATGTTTGAACATCCCCAATTTTTAATGGTTTAAGATATTGAGCATTCATATTAAATTGGCAAACTATCTACACCAATTTTATGTAAAATCCAATACAAAGAACGAACAATCACTTAAAAACACGAAAAACGAGTCTAAAATTCTTAGGATAACAGCCCCTTTACCTTATCCAGTAATTCCTCTACTGAAAAAGGCTTTTGAATAAGGCCCAATGCACCATCTGTTAGTAGTTGCTTTGTCTTCTGGTCAGATGAATATCCAGATGAGATTAAGACTTTAACATCTGGCTTAATCTCTTTTAAGAGATAGAACAACTCTGAGCCAGGGATGCCAGGCATAATCATATCCATTACTACAAGATCGATTGAGCGAAATTCTGTTTTAAAAATTTCTATGGCCTTCGCTCCATTCTCAGCGCCAATTGTAGAATAACCAAGCAACTCTAAACTTTTCTCTAAAACTAACCTTACAGCATCTTCATCATCTACAACCAAAATCCGTCTAGAACCTTTTGATTGGAGCTCTTGATTCATTGGTTGTGATTGATATGAGCTAGGCTTGGGTTCAGCAAGAATAGGAATTTCTTGAGAATCCGCAAGAGGTATCACGATAGAAAAAGAACTGCCCTTACCATCAACAGACTTTACATCAATTGCACCATTTAATGATTTTATAAGAATAAATACAGTGGCAAGACCAAGTCCAGTACCTGTTCCCTTCTTAGTAGTGAAAAAAGGCTCAAACATCTTTGCTTGCACGTCCTTACTCATCCCCTCGCCAACATCTGAGACGATTACTCTAGCATATGACCCTACAGACAATGAAAAACCATGAATCACCTTAGGTTCACTCACTCTAATAGGACTAATCTCAATACTAATCGCCCCACCCTTAGGCATTGCATCTCTAGCATTCACAATTAAATTAAGTAAAATCTGGGTAATTTGAGAGTCTTTTGCCTTAACAAATAATGGCTGATCTGGGCACTTTAGATTAATACTAATATTAACTGGTAAGTTTGGTGACAGCATTGGTATGCTACTTTTAGTAATCTCACAGATATCTAAAGACAAATCTAAATCTTCTTTATGAGTAGTACCCAAAGAACCAGCCTCAATCTTTGCAAACTCAATAATCTGCTTTGAAAGTTCAGCTGCTTTTTTAGCTCCCTCTTCTGCAGAGCGCAGGGAATCATCAATTTCCCCAATAGAAGTTAATCTGAGATAAGACAAATGGCCCAAAACGGCCATTAACAAATTGTTTAAGTCATGCGCTATCGATCCGGCCAAAGTCCCAAGGGCTACTAACTGGGATTGATTATCGATCTGCGACTGACCTTCGACGGGAGACTTTCCATCGATATATATTAGAGCCTTAGTTTTTTCTGCGCTAGGTGGAAGTATAAAAATCTTAGCAGGCAACGCACTTCCCCTAAAATTAATCACTAATTCACCGCTCGAATCCGGCACTGAATACAATAGATCTCCGGCCCCTTGGGTACTATTCTTAAGCCTTATGTCAACCAATTCAGACAATAAAGCCTCCCCTTGCAGGTCTAGATCAAGGAGAATTTTTGCACTTTCAGAAGCTGAGATTATCTTAAATGTTCTATCTACGAATAAAATTGGTCCCATTGATACTGCTCTACTCAAGGTTAATTAAGGATCTAGCCTACTATATAAAAGAAAGCTCCAATAGATATAATAATGGCCTTGTAGGATATTTAGGCAGTGTCAAAGGTGCGTACAGTTAAAAATCAAATTTGGGAAGATATTGCCACCTGCGGGCAAAAGCTTCAAAAAGTAATTTTAACAAACATGTAACAAGCATGTAATACTTTTTTATTGCCAAAATTCTCATATTTGCATACATCTATAGTTATTGGGACCTTATGGTTAAAGGCAGTAAGTTTAGCTATGTATAAAATGCTTCTTCCTTCTAGGTACTAAAAAGTTGGCCCCAGATTTGCTTTAAGCTTTATACCTATGCAGTAGCTACGGATTAGCTTTAAAAGATCTAGGAAGAAAATGGGTTTAGTGCTGATGAGATAACTTATCAGTTGGTAGGACGAAGTAAATTAAGAAGTTTAAGGAGTCGGGATTATGGCTAATGTATTAAAAGGCGCGGTTAAGTGGTTTAATGATGCTAAGGGCTTTGGGTTTATTGATCATGGTGATGGACAGGATGTGTTCGTACACTACTCAGTGATTGAGTGGGATGGATTCAAGACACTTAAAGACGGCGAAGAAGTTGAGTATGAACTCAAGGAAGGTCAGAAAGGACTTC
>JBILFC010000244.1:0-4666 GCA_044351785.1 Bdellovibrionota bacterium | reverse complement strand
ATATTTCTACTGTTTTAGCATTATCTTTAGCAGTATCACTAGGAGCATGTAATAAAAGCTCAGAAGAGCAATCAGATCAAATCGTAGAAGATGCCACTGAACAAGTTCAAGAGGGTACTGAACAGGTAGTTGAGCAAGCAGCTGAAGTTGCTGAACAGGCACAAGAAGGAGCTGAGCAAGTAGCTGATGATGCTGCAAAAATGGCAGAAGACACGAAAGAGGTTATTATGGACCAAACCACTGATGCTGTTGACGTAGCAAAGGAAGCAGTGGGTGATGCTGAACAAGCAGCCAAGGAAGGAATGGAAAAGGCCGGAGAAGTTGAGTCAGAGGAATTTCCACAAGAATAGTCAATATTCTCAAGTGGTTTTAAACTAGGGGGAGCAATCCCCCTAATAACAGTTAAAATGTCTAACGATAATTGGAAATTAAAGATATTATTTGATGGCGCTTGTCCCATCTGCTCAAGGGAGATGAAGTACCTAAAGAAAAGAGATATTCATAATCAAATCGCACTAGAAGATCTAACAAATCTGACCTTAGATCCTGCAACTTACAACAAGACTAAAGAAGACCTAAATAGATATATCCATGCCATTACACCATCTGGGGAAATCATAAAGGGCGTAGAGGTATTTAGACAGGCATATCAGCTAGTAGGATTAGGCTTCATTTTATGGCCAACTAAACTTCCAGTAATTAAACAAATTGCAGACCTCGCTTATGCTATTTTTGCCAAATACAGAATTCCAATCAGTAGGTTACTAGGCAGGAAAGAAGGCCATTCTTGCGAATTATAAGGATCTGTTTGATATCGGTCTTTAATGTTTATAGAAGTTTGTAGCGCGACAAGCTCTCTTGACTTAATCAGTTCATCATTTATCAAGTCATTACCAATATTAACTAAACATTATAATTTAAAATATGTCGAATATTCTATCTAGTCTTCCTAAAGGACAACGTGTCGGAATTGCTTTCTCTGGCGGCCTAGACACTAGTGCTGCATTGACTTGGATGAAAGAAAAAGGTGCATTGCCATTCGCATATACAGCGGACCTCGGTCAACCTGACGAAACCGATCCTAAGAATATCATTGAAAAAGCCTACAAACATGGTGCGGAAAAAGCCACCCTCATAGACTGCAAACTTCAACTAGTAAATGAAGGCCTTTCAGCATTAATGTGTGGTGCCTTCCATATACTATCAGGTGGGAAAAGATACTTTAACACCACACCACTTGGCCGAGCTGTAACTGGCACAATGCTTGTTAGTGCCATGAAAGAAGATGATGTTCACATCTGGGGAGACGGTTCTACATATAAAGGGAACGACATACAACGCTTCTATAGATACGGCCTAATGGTCAACTCAAGACTACAGATATATAAACCATGGCTTGATCAAACATTTGTTACAGAACTTGGTGGTCGAAAGGAAATGTCAGAATGGTTGAATGAGAGAGGCTATGACTTTAAAATGTCGACCGAAAAAGCCTACTCCACTGATTCCAATATCTGGGGTGCTACCCATGAAGCTAAGAAGCTTGAATATCTTAATGAAAGCATGAAATTAGTTGAACCTATAATGGGTGCTAAGTTTTGGGATCCTAATGTTTCAATTGAATCAGAGGTTGTTACAATAGAATTCTTTGAAGGTAAGCCTGTTAAGCTCAATAATAAAGAGTTTTCCTGTCCGGTAGAACTCGTCCTTGAAGCTAATGCTATTGGCGGACGTCACGGGATTGGAATGTGTGATATTATAGAAAATCGTATAATTGAAGCAAAAAGTAGAGGAATCTACGAAGCGCCAGGAATGGCCCTATTGTTCACTGCTTACGAAAGACTGCTAACAGGAATTCATAATGAAGGGACCCTAGACAACTACTATACCCTAGGAAGAAAGTTGGGCAGATTACTTTATGAGGGGAAATGGTTTGATCCACAAGCTCTCATGTTAAGAGAAAGTTTACAAAAGTGGATTGGAAAGGCTGCAACTGGGACAGTTACATTAGAACTCCGTAGAGGAGATGACTACTCAATCCTTGATACTGAAAGTCCTAATTTAACCTATGCTCCAGAAAGGCTAAGTATGGAGAAGGTTGAGGGAGCATTTGGTGTTCAAGATAGGATTGGACAACTTACACTATTAAATAACGATATTACTGACTCTCGGGAGAAACTCTCTGTATATGCAAAAGCAGGAGTAATTCAGTTAGATAGCATCAAGTCATTCGGTCTCTTACCAGAGAAATAGATTACAAGAGCACTAGAAAACCGCATACTTTTGTTGTTTTAACTGCTCTCTTATTATGCTAGCTATGCTCTAAATAATTGGAGCTTCATGCATAACAGTCAAAAGTTTAGTCTAAACACTCTAAAGGGAGATCTCTCGGCCGGCCTTTCTGTTTTTCTGGTCGCTCTTCCTTTATGCTTAGGTATTGCACTGGCTTCTGGTGCCCCTCTCTTGTCTGGTCTACTAGCTGGGATAGTAGGCGGTCTAGTAGTAAGTGTATTTTCTGGATCACAAGTAAGCGTAAGCGGGCCGGCTGCTGGCTTAACAGTCGTTATTCTTAATGCAATCCATAGCCTAGGGAACTTTCAGTCCTTTCTATGTGCCGTAATTTTATCTGGCATAATACAAATTGGATTTTCATTTTTAAGCCTAGGATTTATTGCAGATTTCGTTCCTACTGCTGTGATTCAAGGAATGCTAGCTGCCATTGGACTAGTTATCATTTTAAAACAGATACCCCACGCACTCGGTAGTGACTATGACTACAATGGCGATTTTAGTTTCATCAGTGTCATTACAGATAAAAATAGCTTTGATGAGATCATATTCGCTATCGACTCTATAGAAAACGGTGCCCTATTAATCAGCACTTTCTCCCTTTTAATTCTAGTCGTTTGGGAGAATTTTTTTAAATCCGGTTTACTGAAAGCTATTCCGCCATCTCTAGTCGTTGTAATATTTGGAGCTGTTGTTAACTGGCATTATGCTAATAATTGGCCTGCATTATACTTATCCGCAGAGGGTAATCATTTAGTTAGGTTGACTTTTACTTCTTTAAAAGATGCAATTACTCTCCCCGACTTGACTGCGGTACTTAATTTTAATGTTATTCTAACAGCTGCAACTATCGCTATTGTTGCCAGTGTCGAATCTCTATTATCCATAGAGGCCTCTGACAAACTAGATCCTTACAAAAGAATTTCCAACCCTAACAAAGAACTATTTGCACAAGGACTTGGCAACATCTGTTCAGGCTTAATTGGTGGTCTACCAGTCACATCTGTTGTTGTTAGAACTTCCGCAAATATTTATGCTGGTTCTAAAACTTGGTTAAGTTCATTTTTTCATGGTTTATTTCTTTTTCTTGCTCTTCTAACAATTCCTCAGATACTAAATCTTATTCCTCTTAGCTGCCTATCAGCGATTTTAATCTTAATTGGATTTAAGCTTTGCAAACCTAAGATTTTTATAGAAATGTATAAGTCAGGATACGTACAGTTTATTCCCTTTTTAGTAACCATAGTATCTATCTTAATTTCAGATTTACTGACAGGTGTTTTAATTGGCATACTAGTTGGCCTATTTTTTGTTTTAAAAGCAACTCATCATTCAGCCTTTACACTTGTAAACGAAGGTAAGCTCTACTTACTTCGTTTTAATAAAGATGTTTCTTTTATTAACAAAGCAGAACTTAAAGAACTGCTCCTTTCCGTACCTGAGAAGTCAAGCTTGATCATTGATGGAATTAAAGCAGTTTGCATCGATCATGATATTAAAGATGTTATTAGAGATTTTAGAAACTCCGCTAAATTTAACAGCATTGACCTAGAGATCAAACACATTTCCTTATAGGACCTAATGGATGCACATAAAAAACTATTGCTTGCTAATAAAGCTTGGGTAAATGATAGGTTAAATCTAAGGCCTGACTACTTTGATAGAATGGCAGAGGATCAGTCACCTGAGTTTATGTGGATTGGATGTAGTGATAGTAGAGTGCCTGCGGAAGAAATTACAGGTACTGAACCAGGTGAGATTTTTGTACATAGAAATATAGCAAATGTAGTAGTACATACTGATTTCAACTTACTTAGCGTCTTACAATTTGCTGTTGAAGTGTTGAAAGTAAAACATGTTATCGTCTGTGGACATTATAACTGTGGAGGTATAAAAAACGCTTTATCTCATAAACATTTAGGTTTAATCAATAAATGGCTACGGCATATTAAGGATGTTTATAGACTAAACAAAGATGAACTAGAAGCTATAAATAGTCCAGATAAAAGACTTGATAGATTCGTAGAGTTAAATGTCATTGAACAGGTTAATAATTTAGCTCAGACTTCAATTATTCAAAAAAGTTGGAAGCAAAATGGCACCCCACTCCTTCATGGTTGGGTCTATGATATTCGTAATGGATATTTAAAAGACCTATGTAACTTGGATTCTAATTCAAAACTTGATGACATTTATACTTTTGACTTTCAAAATGTCAGCAATTCCCAATATAGTGAAGATAGTGATGGGTAATGAACATAGATAAGTTAACTTCTAGCGAAATAGATCAAGCAGTAGAGCTTTTAAGAAATGGTGATGTTGTAGGTTTACCTACTGAGACTGTATACGGCCTTGCGGGGTCAATATACTCCGAACA
>JBILFC010000294.1:0-3618 GCA_044351785.1 Bdellovibrionota bacterium | reverse complement strand
GAGAAGATTTTTAGTATTAAGGAAAGGCCATTTTTTGACCCACTAATCGTGCATATCTCTGAATTAAGTGAACTCGAAACACTTGCTGAAGTTGCCAATGTAGAGATCTTAAACTCTCTCAGTCACGCATTCTGGCCAGGGCCCCTCACAATTATTCTTCCGAAAAAACAGATAATTAACCCATTAATTACCTCTGGCCTTGAATTTGTTGGGATCCGTATACCCAAACACCCTTTTACACTTGAAGTGATAAAAAGACTAGGACAACCACTAGCAATGCCTAGCGCCAATAAATTTTCTAAAACAAGCCCTACTACAGCGCAACATGTTAAAGATAGTTTTAGTGCAGACAATTTATTTGTATTAGATGGAGGCGAATCAGAAGTAGGTCTTGAATCTACCGTGATTAGACTTGTATCTGATGGATTAGAAACATCACTGGAAATTTTACGACCAGGATTTATTACCAGCGCTGACTTTAAAGAGTTACTTCCTGACCTAAAGGAAATAAAAATTGTAAATTCGAACCTCGCCCCAGGTCATGTAAAACATCATTACATGCCCAATAAACCTCTTATTCTTATCCCTGCCTCAGCAGAGATAAATTCTAATCTAATTTCAGAAGCCAATAAACTTTTAAATTCTAAATTTACGAATCCATGCCTCCTCACCTTAAGTAAAGATCCAGTACTTGCTGCGAGAGAACTCTATGCTAAACTTAGATCACTCGGAGAATCAAATGCGGACCTTATTTTTATTAATGAACCACCCTCTAAAATTGGCATCTGGGAAGCTATTTGGGATAGACTAAGCAGAGCAATTAGTGGGAGCCTATTAAAGTAATTATCAGCCATGAAACTATCAGAAGTAAAAAAACAGCTACTCGCTGTTAATGCATTAAATTTTCAACTCCCAGACGGGCAATTCGCACCTAAACATTTCCATATAACCGAAGTTGGAATAATAAGTAAAGCCTTTATCGATTGTGGCGGAACTGTCAGGCAAGAAAAAGTCGTAAATTTTCAACTTTGGAATGCAAGTGATCTAGACCATAGATTGAAACCTGAGAAGCTACTAGGCATTATTGAATTATCTGAGAAAGTCCTGGGTCTTGAAGATCTTGAGGTCGAAGTAGAATATCAGTCAGAGACCATAGGCAAATACAATCTGGAATTTATAGATGGTAATTTCCTCTTAACAAATAAACAAACCGATTGCCTTGCCAAAGATAAATGCGGAATACCTACTGAACAGAAAAGCTGCTGCACACCTAGTTCCGGATGCTGTTAGAGCATCTTTAAACTGTAGCCCCGATATATATTAAAAGATTCCCATTATAGCGGGGCTACGGCTCAAAGATGCTTCATCGTGAACCAAGAATATCGTTCCAAGAAACATAAATTCGTAAAAATAGCTGATGAAAATCTCCCTTAGTTTTGCAAATGGAGACAAAACCAATGGGTAACTTCAAAAATCTGACCATCAAACCAAGTCTCACCATCTCCATCCTAAAAGATAGACTAAAATTCTAACTCAATGACAAATAAAACTACCTAAACCACCACTCCAGGAATTAAGTTCCCCATCCTAGGCATGGACGGTGGATAGATACCGATAGGATAGCGCAGAGTATGATCCCCTGCCCTCCATCTCTCTAAGACTTCCCTACCCTCATTAATAAGGGCTTTAATGGTCTGAATGATATGAACTCTAAGTGAGATACTTCTGGATATACAATATGATTTTCTTCCTGATCTCTTCGATCTATAGTTTAAACTAAAGGGGAAGCTTAGTAATCTCTCTTTACCTATTGCACTTTTTTCTTCTTTCTCTCTTTTCTTTGTATAACGCTGATCTGCCCTATGAACCATGCCGATGATCCTCTCATTGATCTTATCCCTATCCTTAACTGGAACTTCCATGATCTCCATCCAGGCATCAGGACTTAGATCTAGCTCTATCCTATCGGGGTATTCCTCTTCAAGTCTATGAACATGAGATAGTATTTCCTGCTCTGAAGGAGCAAGAGATTGCAGTTTATATATGTCTCTCCTAGCATACGGAATACAGCTTATCTTATGCTCTCTAGCCTTATAGTTAGTCCAAGTACTAAGGTTAGGATAATCTTCGATAGAATCGACTAAGTCATCTTTAGAGGGATTGGTATAGAGATAAACTATCTCCCTTATTACATCCACAGGACTTGCTAAGATGGGGCTATCATATCCCTCGCACCAGACCGTTCTCTTTCTTCTACCTAAGAGCCTATTTAAACTGTGGGCTGATTCGGTCTTAAATCTACCTATAAAGCCTGGAATATCCTCTGGGTTATCTACTACGAGAATCATATGAACGTGGTTCTCTTCAAAGAGGAAATGGCAGATTCTGACCCTATACAATGCTTGGGCCTTTGCCAGGCTACTCTCTAGGATTATCCTCACTAGGGGGTTAGGTTTTAATAATAGTCCCTCTTCTAGGCTAGTGGTTATAAATAACACACTCCTAGGGGGATGGAATTTAGGTCCTCGTGCCATACTGCCTCTTAGATTTATTAGTGTTTAATGCTTCTAAGAGGATTATCGTAAAAAATCGTCAGGCGTTTCAAAAAGGAACGGGGCTACAGGGAAATAATTAAAAAGAGAAGAAAGTCTAGAAAAAACCAAGGCCCGTTGCTGAGCCTTGGGGGAGAGAATGCAAATCGCACAGCATCTCACGAGTTAGGGCAATTCCGTTAAAAGCAAATCGCCATAACGAAGCGCCAATGCAATTTCGTATTCGTCAAGTAACGTAGAACCTGCCCCCATGCTCAATAGAGCAGCTGCTCGTATCGCAATATCATTGTTGCCTTCCTGATACGCAGATCCAATCAGTTCGCGGATGACTTTGCTGACGATTTCCACATCAGACAACTGAGCTATCTCGCTGCCAGTATATCCACATTCACAGGAGTCCAAAAAACAAACAAAAGTTTTTCTGCATCCTGGAAACCGATCCTCTAAAAGCCGACCGCCCATCCTAAGTGCCATTGCAGTAGCATAAACACGAGGCAGCCCAGAACGAACCCCCAATCTCATAAGACTGGCCGCACATATTGCAGACAGCTTATTTTCATCTTGGTAGAACTTTCCCAAGCAATCTTCAATGACAGGGATAGCTCTTTTCTCATTAGCCAGCCCAAGTAACGATATCGCTTGCGCGTTACCCTTAGGAACTTGGTCGAGCAAAAATGCAATCCCAGATTCTTCAATTGGTACAATTCCCTGTGCAATCAGCACGATAACCTGCACGCGTAGAGCATAGATTTTCTCGGGAGTAGCAGAAGAAAATGCTTCACTCAACTCCTCACGTGTGACAGTAACTACCTGACCAACCGGCGAAGGTTTACTTGACATCTGAATTTCCCTAAAAAGGTAAAACGGAATTAACAGGTGGCTGTCGTAAGTTCGGTTGAAAAAACCTTCCCTAGACTTTCTCCTTAAATCTACTTTTAAATAAAAATAAAACTAAAGAGAAAGAAACATCTTCTTGTATGTTCCAATTTATGAATTTTGATAGCTGGGAACGCCGACCTCTGGTCGGCAATGAAAGTGGTTTATTTATCATAGCCGACCAGAGGTC
>JBILFC010000125.1:0-8302 GCA_044351785.1 Bdellovibrionota bacterium | reverse complement strand
AACAAAAAGTACTCTTGTCTACTAATAGATGGGGTATGGGAACCTGGAAGAATCTATAAAGGTCTTTTCTTATCGGAAAAACAAATAATCTCAGATCTCACTACAAAAATTGCTAGCGAAACAAATTCAAGAAAGAAAAGGAAAATTCAAATTTCAATCAATGCAGCTACGACAAGAAGAGCTCGGGCAAATAAAAACTACTGCGGAAAACTAGAAGTTCCTACCCAAAATACAGTTAGGTCCTTAAGTGATCTTCCTAATACTTCAAAAATTGTTGTAGCTGGCAGCACAAATTCCCTTGCCGTCTCTGGCACACCACCAGCCCTTGCAAGCTTTAGTTCTACCGCTTTAAAAAATGTGTTTTGGAACTCTGGAGTAATTGACGCAATCAATACTAATACAGCCAATCCTCAACAATGTTCAGAAATGTTCTCAGGAAGACGTGATGGAGAATCAGGTGGATTTGAAGCTTGTTATGCTGCATCAGACAATGCTTACACTCTATCTGATGTCGTAGGATCCGGAACTACGCTATGTTACATGAGAAATATTCCATCAAGCGCTAACTTAGCTAGTGGAACGCTAAATTTAGTACGTGGATCATTTCCATCAAATGATCCCTCTTTACTTTTTGCAACGCCTTCCGGCTCAACCTCAAGGCTAGTCGAAATTAGACCCATTACCCCAGGAGAGGAGGAAAGCTCAAAGATTTTTATCAATATAAAATCTAACTCAGAAAACGCTGCTGCCGGAAATCAGTTTGCGTACACGTTCTACTCCTGCGAAGGAACAAGTGCTACACCATCTGACATGGAAGAAACATCCGTAACAAGTTCCAACCAGTATATTATGGTTACCAAAGCAGGTGGAGAGAATAGGTTTCAAGCTACTGTCAGAGCTTATATTACAGCAGCTGATGGAGTTGTAGCATTTGACTCTACAAGAGATAAAACAATTGAACTTGTATCACAAAATGAATCAACTTTATTTAAAGGAGAAATGACCATTACTCCCTCAAACTATATTACAGCAAAAAGATACTTTGTGTCAGGAAGCATGGTAGATAAAACATATAGCGTATCTAGATTCTCTGCAACCTCTGTAAGCACCTTAAGGCTGTTTGAATCAGCTTTTCATAGAGCTTCTAGCAGAAATTCTGGTGCTAGCTTTGAAGAGACCATCTCCGCGGTAGAATACAGAGATACTAATTATAAGGTATCTACTTCTAACCCCTTCCTTCCCTGGATAGGAGCTGTAGACTTTAATGTAGACTCATTCTTTTTATCAGCACCTAGTAGCCCAAGCTTCTCAACTACATTTAACTGCAATACTGCGACTCCAGATGTAGTAGTGAGTGTTAACATGAGCTCTCCGACTATGACATCAATCACAAGTTCTTGTGAAGCTGACAGATTTAGAGGTGCAAACTTCTGTCAAAGTGACTCAGACCTGACAAATGCAAGCAACAATTACAGGACAGCTTGTCCTGGTCTTTAATTTAATAATAGAGGCGAGTACATTATCTACTCGCCTCTATTACGATCTCTCTAATTATATAATCACTTATAATTAACTTATCCCTCGGGATAAAAACTCTATTCCCTTCTAAGGTAAGCATGCCCTCTTTATAAAACCTACCCAATAATCCTTTATCGCTTAACTCATTAAGCATACTAATTTCAGTTAAAGAAACTCCCTCTCTCAGCCTTAGTCTTAATAAAACATCTTCTAAATCATAATCAATCTCATCCGAATCCAATCTCTGAGAAGCAAACCCATCTTTTAAAACTCGATCTTTATACACCTCAGGAGAAGGAGTATTTGACCAACGATATATATCCTTATTACCCCTAATAAATGAATGTGCTCCGGCTCCTATTCCTAAATACTCCCCACCTCTCCAATATAATAAATTATGAGCACATTCCTGATTTACTTTTCCATAGTTTGATATTTCATACTGGGCTAATCCATTCTTCTCTAAGACCTCTTGAGTATACTCATAAATCTCTGCTGCTTCATCCTCACTACATATAAAACTCTCTCCCTTCCTGGCACTAATTCCAAATTTAGTCCCTGGTTCAATCGTTAATAAATAACAAGATAAATGGTTCGTATCCAAATCTAAAATCTTTTTTAACTCATCCCCCCATAATGTTTTATTATCCAACTTAGTAGCACTAATATAATCACAACTTATATTATTAAATCCACATTCTCTGGCTTTCTTAACTGAATCAGCAACATCCCCTGGAGTATGCCATCTGCCTAAAAATTTTAGTTTATCTTCTCTTAAACTCTGAGCACCGAATGATAATCTATTAACTCCAGCTTCCTTGAATCCTATAAACTTATTAATAGATAACTCTTCTTTAAATGACATCGGATTGGCTTCAAGAGTAATCTCGGCACCCTCTTTTAAATGAAATACCTCTTTCGCCTTATTTAATATTCTTAAAATACTCGTTTCACTAAGATAAGAGGGTGTCCCACCACCAAAGAAAATGCTGCTACACCCTCTACCAACTAAACTAAGTTTTATAGCCTGAAATTCTAATTCCCTTAAAAGAGAATCCACATACCCCACTTCCTTTCCCACTAACTCACCCTTATCAACAGCATAAGAATTAAAATCACAATAAGGGCACTTGCTCATGCAAAAAGGAATATGCACATAAAGCGCAAATGAATCTTTATTTATCTCTGGATGTGGGATTTTCATCCCTCACAATCTATATCAAATCGCTAGAAATCCCAACTAACTCATCCTTTAAGTCTGGCCTACATACAATAATATCATCTCTACCGTACTTCCACGGACTTCCATCCCAACACGAAACACTTAGCCCGGCTTCTTCTGCTATTAATAAGGCCGCAGCAAAGTCCCAAAGCTTATCTCCGCTACATAAAAACGCATCTACTCTTCCGTCTATTAAATAAGCAAGTTCAATCACTGTTGTTCCAAGACTTCTTTTAGAAAATCTATTGGAAATTCTTCTTGTCTGCTCTTTACATCTCTCGTGAGCATCATCTCCATAACCATTATTTAGAAAAATAATAGGCGCTCTTTTTAAATCAAAATCTAACTTTAACCTCTCTGAACCCTTAAAAGCCCCCTTCCCTTTTTCAGCATAATAAACAATTCCTTCATTAGGATTACTGATAACTCCGAGATAAAGCTCCTCGCCTTTCATCAAAGCTAGAGAAATTCCAAAGATAGGAATACCTCTTGAGAAATTTGTAGTGCCATCAATAGGATCAAGCACCCAAGTATATTCACTATCTTTAACTAAATTTAAACCGGACTCTTCTCCTAGAATAGAATACCTAGATTCCCTCCTTAATTCCGAGGTAATAAAAGCTTCCAACTCTTTATCAACGGAAGTTACAATCTCGTATCCAGCCTTACTTTCAATCTCAAAACTCCCCTTAAATCTTTTAAGAAGAAGTTCATTTGCTGAAGTAAGAACTTTAATAGCTAATTCAAGGTCTTTGTTCATAAATTTTAGCAAAATAAAAAGTAAATTCTGTTCTCCTTTTCAACACATCCTTTTGAAATAAGAAACACAAGCGATAAAATCCAACTAATGTAGCAGGTAACTGCAACTATTTAAAATTACTAGACATAACAATAGAAGGTTGATTAAAAGCCCCCGCCTCGACAAACTACCAATTTAGTGCTATATCGTCACTAGTATTCAGTTAGTATGTATAAGGTTTTTTAATTTTCGAGAGTTTGTTTTTCCTGCTAGGGCAATTTTGTGTTTGCACATTTCCTAAGCAAAGGTGGGCTGATGGGTTTAGTCCTTTGAGTCCACCTTTGTCGTGGAATTAAAACCATTTGTTGTTAATGCTTCAGGAGAAAAAAGTTGAGTATCGTTAAGAATACTACAAAACGGCGTAAAACTTCTATTTCAAAGAAAAAGGAGAATGCCACTACCGTTAGAAAACTTCCAGTAGTGGCTAGTGTTTCATCAAAGATAGAAGAGCGCTACAATGCGCGCTTAAGGGGATTAAAATTCCTCTTCGTGCAAAAAGTCGTAGGAAAAAAGGAATTAACGGAAGAAGAGCTTCTCGGTAAACTACTGCAGGATTTACCGATGAACAAGAAGCAATTAATCGCTTACTTGGTCCGCGGAGAAATTTCAGAGATGCAGAGAACGGCCATCAGAGATGCGGCAGTATCTCTCTGGAGTAAACTAAAACAGTACTCTGGACGTGAAGTAGACTGGAGCTTTATAAACTCGGAATTAGGGGTTCAGGGTTACGCTGCAATACTTGACTTACGAAAGTAAGCATTGACCCTTGAGTTGTTACAAATGATTTGTGGCGGATTGGGCTAAATCCCCTCCGCCATAATTTCTCACATACTACTGAATACTTTTTCCACATTAAGAACCGAGGAGCTTTCCTTAAAATAAGCCCTTTCCACGGGCTCGTATTTTGCCTTAATATATCCTAAAGCATAGGTAACATTCTTTTCACCATCAAAAGCGTGAGAAGTAATAAAGCCAACATTGTTCTCCAAACTCTCATCATAGAACTTCATGTCAAAATCCTCTGACAAAGCTCCCTCCAATGTTAGCTTAGCTAATGCCCGATTCGGCCTACCTCTAGCAATAGACATTTCGACTACCTCTTGCCCAGCATAACATCCTTTTTTAAAAGAAACATAGTCTGTTAAATCTATATCAGGTGCCACGGTAGAATCTGAAATGTCTCTACCTAGTAAAGGATATCCTGCTTTAATTCTCTGCAAATCAAAATCATTATAAGAAGAGATCTGTAAAGTAAGGTGCTTAGAAAGCTCTTCTTCGGAGAGTGTCCTAGGAATAAGTAAATCAACACAATATAAATTAGCTCTCTTTAATGGCCTAACAATAACTCCCAAGGATATTAATTTCTCAAATTGAGTGTGGTCTAAAGATTCAAAAGAAAAAAGAGTATAGACATCCAATTCTGAAGACTTATCCGTAGCGACAACATCATCAGCTACTTTAAATCGAAATAAAGAAGATATAAAATTTAAGAGGCTATAGCTATCTGAAACCTCAGCTAACAAAAGAGTTCCTTCTGCTACCTTGGAAAAAGAAAACTTACCCTCTATCTTTCCTTGAGGACTTAAAATTAAAGCCTGTCTGCTCTCAGCTTCACCAAGACCTCTAGCATCTTGAGTAATTCGACCCTGAAAGTATCTATCTACATCCCTACCAGTGAGTAAAACTGGAACTAAGAAGACATTCTTAACAACTGAAAACATAACTACTACCTAATGACCCTAAACATTCTACCTGTAGGATTAGACCAATTCCACCAGATTACAAAAGCTCTACCAACGATTCTATCCATTTCCAAGAAATGATCATTCCAAAATCTAGAATCTCTTGAATGGTCTCTATTATCACCCAATAAAAGAACCCTTCCTTCCGGAACTTTCATAGGACCAAAGTCTTTTAAACCACCCTCACGCCAAATCGCATAACGACTATCATCATACTCAGAACCATTGATATACAACTTAGTACCTCTCACTTCTACCTCATCACCAGGAACTCCAATAACTCTTTTTATAATATCAATAGAAGGATCTTCTGGAAGAGTAAATACAACTATATCTTCCCGCTTAGGTGCATCATAACGAAATAACGCCTTCTCCATAAATGGCAATCTAAATCCATAAGAGATCTTATTTACAAAAATATGATCACCTATCTGTAAAGTATCCTCCATGGAAGCTGACGGAATTTTATAAGCCTGAACAATCGAAGCTCTAAAAGCTAGAGCTAACATTATAAAAATAGCGATACTCTTTAACTCACTCTTAAGATCTTCTTTTTTTTCTGACATAATGTAATTGTATGAGTCTAAGTCTAGAAAGACTTAAAAGACTGGGATAGTAAATAAATAATGAAGAATACGAATGTTTCATAACGGAAGTATGCTAGTTTAGCAATATTCCGTTATGAATTTGAAAGGCAAGGAACTTTATGGATTAGGCATTTATAGATTATGCATTGTAGGATTGTGGCTTACCGAAAATTACCGCCTGACAATCCACCATAATATCTGGATCTTTAGCAGTCACGGTACTAACAAAAATACCAGTTTCAAATGCTCGAGACTTAAGTACATCCAAACGAGAGCGATCAGAAATTAACATCGTCGCAGTAATATTATAGTTAATCTTCGCAATAACATTACCATCTTCCATTTCCTCAATAGAAGTTAACATACCAAATATTGGATAGGTCCCCCCCACCTCAACTTCGCCCTTTTTAACCTCTAAACCTAATTCCTCTATTGAAGCGATACTATCTTCTTTCTCTACAGCCTTCATATAACCCTCACATGCTATTTTAATAGTGTTATGGGACCACCGGGAGAACATGAATCATTCAACAAAAATAAGTTGTTTATGTCTACTTAATAACCTCAAATCATTAACTAATCAATGCGCTCCGCAATTACATAGCTGACTTAGAAGCCCAAAATTCTTGAAAACTTGTAAATCCCTTAAGGACCTTAGGTTCTCCATTTTTTCCAACTTCACCAGCCTTCAGACTCAAAATTTCTAAAAAACTACGGTTTGAAGAGTTTAAAGAGGAATTCTTCCTTTTAGAACCCTTATCACCACTAGCTGTTTTAACAGACCCAACTAAAGCGACTAAAGAATCACCCATAGGTATGCCTTCATTATTCAATCTAACACTAACATTGGTTAAGCCCTTCTTTGACTCATCATATTCAATCTTAGAGATATTTCCGATAACAGCGCCATTAAAAAGCACAGGATCTCCCACGATCACTAGTGGAGCCTTGTCAAAACGTACTTCAACAAATGAAGTAACCTTAGCAACCTCACTATCTGGCTGATCCGACACTTCGCTCGGAGTATTCAAATTCGAGAATAAAGAAATCAACAAAAATACATGAACCATAACGACTTTAATTTTACTAATTCATCTAAGACGAGAACCTAGACATAATTAAGCGATTTTCAAATCGAACCTTACAAAAAATAGCAGGTTGAAACAAGCCCTTTGCCGACTGGAACACTATGAAATCTTTCTGCGATAAATAAAATACGCATACTTACGCAAGAAAAACCACACTTAGGCATTATTTTAATCAACTATTAGGCAATGAAAATGAAAGAAAAAGAAATTAGCATACATAAGCAAGATCCTACTTGGCACTCTCTAGCCCTTTGTTCCTCAGAAAACGCAATATCCATAATTCCCCTAAAATTCGCGAAAGCTCATAACATTCTTCCCATCAGCGTTCTAAAAACAAACCCCGAAGAAACCCTCATCATTGGCCGTTCAGTTAATAGTAATGAAATAGAAATAAGAGAAAGCCTCAAATTAATTACGGATAAAAGCATCATACTAAGAGAGATCCCGGAGCAGGACTTAAGTAAAGCGATCTCATTTGCTTATCAAAAATTCAGACTAAATTCCCAAGTGAATAGCCTCAAAATAAATGAAGAACTTCAAGCTACTAAAAAAAGGAAATTCATTTCTCTAGAAGAAGAGAATAACAGCCTAGCTCCCACATTGCTTCAGAACATCCTCCTAGATGCAATTAGCAAAAAGGCATCAGATATTCACCTAGACAATTCAAGTGAGGATTATGCGAATATAAATTTCAGAATGGATGGAGAATTATGTGAACAGCACAAATATCAAATGAGCAATACTTCCTACAAAAAACTCCTACGACACATCTTAGTACTATGCGAACTAGACATAACTAAAGTTGACCATCCTCAGGAGGGGATGTTTGAGCTGCAATTAGATACTATTGCAATCAGACTCAGAATTTCCTGCTTACCAACAGTAAATGGAAATAAGCTTGCAATTCGCCTCCTATACCACCCGATGCTAGACGAACATTCTAATAGCGAACAGAATCTTCTGGAAACACTAAATATTCCCCCGAGATACCAGACATTATATCGATCCCTGATACATAAAAAAGGAGGATTAATACTACTTTCTGGGCCGACTGGAAGTGGTAAATCAACTCTTCTTTATTCTTTAATTCAAATGGCCTTAAAGAATAAAAGCCGAAATGTTATGACCATAGAAGATCCGGTTGAAAGAAAAATTATCGGCGCTACCCAGATAGAAATAAATGAAAGAAACTCCCTTAGCTATAACAATATTCTTAAAAAACTTCTCCGGCAAGATCCCGACGTTGTAGTACTATCGGAGATTAGAGATTCCGAAACAGCGCTTACCGCCCTAGAATCTTCACTAAGCGGCATCCTCATACTTAGCACCATCCATGCCACAAACGT
>JBILFC010000124.1:0-8305 GCA_044351785.1 Bdellovibrionota bacterium | reverse complement strand
AGAGAGAATAGTTCATTTAGCTTCTCTCTCTTGCTTCGATTCCTGTACAAGTAAACCCGCAGGTTTTCTTTCTACTATTCTCTCAGATGTAGAGCTATATTTGGATATTGCGAAGGTCGTAGATATAAATCTTGAAATCGAGCGCTTAGAAAAGCAAATTCAGAAAATTGACAAAGATGAAGCAGGGCTTAATGGTAGGTTACAAAATCCTAAATTCATAGAAAGGGCTCCCGAAGAGGTGGTACTTGAAGCAAAAGCAGAATTAAGTGCCCTTAAAGACAAGAAAAAGAAAATTGAGGATACTATTGTAGAACTTAGGGGTTAGATAGTAGTCAATTTATAGGCTTGTTAGGTGTAGTAGGTAGTATTATAAGTAGCTTAGAATCAACACTAAGCTACTTTCGATTTGGAACTTTTAAACCTCATTATTTCTGCTAACCCAACTGAAGCTATATTCTTAACGTTGGTTCTTCTTTCATCATCTTCCTTCCTAAGGATAAGTATTATATTTGGCTTTGTAAAAATTGGCTTAGGCCTTAATGGCTTAGCAGGCACCTTATGGAGCTTTTTATTATCACTCTCTCTTTGTCTTCTTATATCAAATCCGTTATTTACTGATCTAGACACTAATCTTGTTAACTCCTCAGGTGTTCAAGAACAAAATACCATAATCCTAAAAACCCTTCAAAATTCGCTAACAAAAAAGCTTAGTCCTGAAGATCTTGCAGTAGTAGACAGCTATGGCAGTAAAACCGCAAATGTTCAAGGTGAAGAAGTTAAACCTCTAGGAAAGTTGTTTCCCGCGTATATACTTTCTGAAATCAAGTGGTCTTTTAAAACAGGACTAAAAATACTACTTCCTTTTCTTGTTATTGACCTAATCGTCGCCCATGTTTTTACTGCTCTAGGAGTTGTAACATTAAGTACGTTTTCTCTATCATTTAGTCTTAAAGTCCTCCTATTGGCGAGTATTGGTGGGTGGGACTTAATCGTCAAGAATATTCTTAGCACTCAGTAATTTTTATTTTATGGATGAATTCTATCTATTCTGGAATGCCTTTAATTTGATTGCTATTGGAACTTTAATTCTAACCGCAGGCATTAGTGTAGGTGGATTAATTAGCTCTATTGTAGCAGTAGTCACTCAGATAGAAGATCAGGCCATTAAATTCTCCTTACGATTCATTTGCCTAGTGCTTACCTGCTACTTCGCTTCTCCATTACTACTTAATAGCGTAAAGGATTTTTCGATTGCCATGTGGACTCCGGATACGGAATCGAAATAAATTTAAAATGAGCATATTATCTAGTCTTGTTTTAGCTATACTTTTAGCCCTCCCAATAGATAATAGTACAAATCTTTTAAGTCTCAATTTAACAAATTTCAATATAATTCTACTGCTTTGCCTCATTATAATAATGGGAAGCATTAAGCTACTCACCTACTTACTGAGTTTATATATTGCGAAGTTTAATCTTTTTTTGACAAGAACCAATCAAACCTCACTTTGTACTTACATTGAATGCTTACTGTTATTTATGGCTTTTAGATCAAGTAGCCTAAACGAGTTAATCACTAAAGATGATCCAAGTATTCTCACCGACTTAACCTTAAGCGTGCTTATGAAGCTATCCGCATCAATTTTATTACCCTTTTCAGGACTCTCAATTCTAATCATCATAATTTGTGCCGCAATTAACTCATATCAAGACAGTAAAAAAACATTGATTTTCAAAGAACTTAATATCGTCTGCTCCTCACTATTATTGATTCTAGGTATTACTCTAATCATAGAAAATCTAAACCTATGAGTTCAGATAAAGTTTACCCAGCTACGGAGAAGAAATTAACTGACTTACGACAAAAAGGCATTCTTCCCTACTCCATTTTAGCAAGCAGATTACTAACGCTTGGATGTGCTATAATTTTCAGCAATCTTTTACACAAAGAAGTTATGCAATTATTTTTAAATTTAAAGAACTGTGATAATTCTGAATCAATAGATGCTATATTTCAGTTGTCATTTTATAATATTGGATATCTTTTAGGAAAACTCTCGGTTTTGCTTCTCATTCCAAGTTTACTGCTTCCATTTATAGGTACTAAGTTAACCATATTGCCTTATAAACGATACAAAGAAGGTACAAGAAATAAGAAAAAAACAATCTCCATTTTTGGTGAATTATTTTGGGGATCTGTAATTAGCCCAATATCTTTGATTGTAGTAACCTTACTGACCGTTTTCCATGATAAGGAGCATTTTCATACTTTCAATGAGAATCTTCCGACCATAATAAATTCATTTGGAGCCTATTTTACAGTTATTGGGTTATTACTACTTATCTTTGAGAACTTAAGATTCCGTCTCAGTCATAGGATGAGTAAGGCAGAAATTATTGCAGAGTCCTTAGAGGGTCAAATGTCCCCTGCTAATAGGCGTTTAATAGATAAATCCTCTTCAGAAATATTGTAAAATTTAGGTTGCGAATAGGGTTCTAAGTATTCTACTATAGGGATGCTAAATAGACAGCTAAACAAAGTAGTAAATCAATGATGCTTAAACCTGATCCAAATAAAGAATTTCAATTAAATCCTCTAACTGCCCTAACTCCATTTGAAGGAAACTTTGAAGTACTGAGTAATAACTTAGGAGAACTCGAATCAAGAACTACCTACCTTGAAAATACTTTAAATAATCCCTTAGAGCTCAAAGCATTTAACGAACAAACTATAAAAAGAATGCAACAAGAACTTGAGATGCTTCAAGTCATACTTACATGGTCTGGAACTAGAAATGATACTTGAATATAACACCCCATTATTTAATTCAATTTATGCACTTGGTAGGATGTACTACTATCATGGATTATTTAAAGAAGCTGAAAAAGTTGCATCTGGACTTCAAGCACTTGACGACAAAAATCCACTTCCAAAGTTATTATTAGCAGCTCTTAATTTTGAAAAAGGGAATTATTCCCTCTCCGCTAATTACTACAGAATATTAGCTCAGGAGCCTTCCCAAGCAGTTATTGGACGCTTGGGGCTTTTAGCTTCATTTGTTGCACTAAAGGATTTCGAAAGAGCTTCAAGTCTATGTGAAGAGCTAAGGCCATTCTATGCAAAAATGGCGCCCGAGCAACAAAGCTTTTTTACTCTTTTTTCCGCTAGCATTAAGAATGAACTAAAATGAGGATTTAATGAGAAAAGCCTTTACTTTTGATGATGTTGCCTTAGTCCCTCAATTTAATAACGTACCATCTAGATTAGAACCTAGCCTTGAAACTTGGCTAACAAAAACTATAAAAATGGGAATACCCATAATTCCAGCTAATATGGATTCAGTAATCGGGAGCGAGCTAGCTGAGATTATAATAAATGCTGGCAGCGTCCCGATCTTTCATCGATTTACATCACCAGAAAAGCAACTAGAATTTGTAAAATCTTTTCCTAAGAAAGTTTTTATTTCCACGGGTATTCAAGAGGCTGAAAAAGTTCTACACTTTATTGACAATGGAGCTTTAGGTGTTTGCTTAGACATTGCCCATGGTCATTCAGAAACAGCAATGAAATTTGTAAGTAAGATAAAGAATTTAAGACCTGACTGCCAAGTCATAGCAGGAAATGTATGCACTGCCATGGCTTATCATGATCTAGTAAACTCCGGCGCGGATGCGGTAAAAGTGGGTGTTGGCCCGGGGGCCGCTTGTACAACTAGAATAGTAACAGGTTTTGGAGTCCCTCAATTTACTGCAATTAGAGACTGCGCAACTGTTGCTGAAAGACTACGGGTTCCATTGATTGCAGATGGAGGGATAAGGTCTAGTAGAGAACTTGTACTAGCACTTGCAGCGGGAGCAAGCAGTGTAATGGTCGGTAAACTATTTTCTCTAACCAAAGAAAGTGCTTCAGAAAAACGAATTAACCCTGAGACGAAAAAAGAAGAAGCCAAATACCGCGGTCAAGCAAGTGAAGACTTTCAGAATGACTTCTATGGTGGAGTTAAAAAAGATACCGTAGCTGAAGGAATCGGCTTTTGGGCTGAGACCACTGGCACCGCTAATGAGCTAATCAGCACCCTCCTTGGAGGCCTTAGAAGCGGCCTTACCTACGGCGGAGCTAGAAACATTAAAGAACTACAAAGAAAAGCTGAATTTGTAGAAGTTACGGGAAATTATAACTTAGAAAGTATGCCCAGAAGATAGAATGTTTAACTTATTGTTAAATATCACAAACAGCTGATCTTTTGAATATTCTAAGCAACTACTGTATAGTACCTCAATAAATATTTAACCATAATAAAATACACCTATGACACTTGAACACCATTCACTATTAAATGAACTTCCAGAGCATGCTGATAAAATTCACACTCTCAAGACTGAAAATGCACACTTTAGAAAGCTCTTTGATGAGTATCATGAAGTTGACAAGGAAGTTTTCAGAATTGAAAGCGGAGAGGAAGCAAGAGCAGATCTAGCTCTAGAAGACTTAAAGAAGAAAAGGCTAACTCTTAAGGATGAACTTTTCGCGATAATTAGTGAGTAAGGTCTAAAGACGCAGTCCTTTTGCGCTTTCTACACCATTCACTTCAACTTCAAGGAGCAGTTTACTATTTGAAGAACTGAATAAGTCTTTCATTATACTGACTGCTTCTTGGACGCTTCTAGTCTTTTTATATTCTAGCGAAAATCCTTTCGCAAAATGCTCAAAGTTATATCCATGAGAATGGATCAATGTATCTAAAATTTCTGGCTTCTTCATTATATTGAAGATTGCACCACCATTGTTGTTGATAATCAAAACTAAGGTAGGACCTTGTCTTCTATTAACTAAACTTAGTCCTGTTAGATCATGCAATGATGCCTGATCACCTATAATACAAATTAAGGGATCAATACTATTAAACCCAACTCCAACAGAGGAAGAAATAATGCCATCTATTCCGGTTGCACCCCGATTAGCATAAAGCATAGAATTAACTGGCAAGGTTCGGCAGAAATTATCAGCTTCTCTAAAGATCAAACTTATCGCCAAAAATATTTTAGAGTTTTCAGGTGCAGCTTCTAAGATATTAAAGATTAAAGATCTCTCGGAACCATCTTCCTTTTTAAAAAGATCTCTAAGTAATGTATCATATTTACTCTCTAGACTTAAATATTTATCCGTAAAAGTAGCTTCATTTACTAAAAGGAGATCAAGCTCTGTATTTATAAAGTAATCTAAATCTACCTTTTTAGTTACCCGAATAAATTCATTTTCAATAGCATCTTGCCTCAACGAATCTGCCCCTACCTGAACAATCTGCCCATTAACTCTAGCTAAGAATTTCTGCAATTCATCAGAGATAATCCTATCACCGAATAAAAATACGCTAGAAGGAATCGATGAATCCTCCATATCTTTAAGATAGAGATTATAATATCCACTAACTGTCGGATAATTCTCCTGTCTTATATTGGAATGAATATCGGCTAAGATGGGGATATTTCTCTCTTTAGCAATTCTCCCTATCATGCCAATTAAAGACTTGTCTCTAGTTGGGCCAAGCACAAAAAGTGTTCGCTCTTTCTTAGCACTATTTTTAGTACTAACATCAACTCGGGACAGATCTCTATTATCTAATGCCATATCCACATATGGTAGTTGGCTATTATACCACCTGAGATATACTGAACTGTCCTCATCTAACAAATCACTTTCTGGATTAAACCCAGCATCATAAAATGGTTTTCTAAAACATATGTTGCAATGCACTGGTCTTGAAGTTGTCTTGGCCGTGTAAACTAAGCTTGCCAAGTTAGCAAATAAGGAATGAAGGCCAAGAACTTTATCAAAGGGTCCGATTTCAATTTTTAAAGAAATAAAATCTTTAAAAATATCATTTTGCTTGATTGTCTGATTGGCTCCGGCTGACTGCAATTCCCAAGGACGGTCACAAGTAATTATTAGTAGCGGAGTCCTAGAATAATAAGCCTCTACTATCCCAGGTAAATAATTTGCTACCGCAGTTCCTGAGGTGCAGATTAATGCTGGTAGATCTCCGCCCTTTGACATACCTTGAGCAAAAAAAGCTGCGCTCCTTTCATCATTAATAATATGTCGTCTTGGCTTATCACCTTTAAGCGTCAATTCTTTATCAATTAAAGAATCAAGAGTTAATACGAAAGGAATAGCTCTCGCACCCGGAGATAAGACAAAATCATTAAGTCCTAAGCGCTGAAGCTCAGACACGATTAAAGTAGAAACAAATGTTTGAACACTCCCATGACTTACTGAGCGAGCATATCCCCAAGGACCGCTTTCTGTCTCAGATTGAATCTTTCGAATCGACACAGGGACCAAATCAAACTCCATTTAAAAAAATTCATTAATTATTCTGAGGCTTTCTCTAATAATTTGCATTAGATTGCAATATTAACTAGGCTTCTACACATAATATCAGGAATTTCAAATATTTGATTATGATTACAGTAACTTGCCCCATTAAATCAGCTTCTATCAATTCACCTAAGTTCGTAGCTGTTCATTCAGAACAGGGGGACTTAGATTTTAAGGAACTAAACTCTTTAGTAGATCTGCTGGCTATTAACTTACAAGACAAAGGTATCACAGAGGGTTCTAGGGTAGGGGTTCTCTCTAGGAATAATGCAGATATGTTGGCGAGCATTTTTTCCTTACAAAGATTAGGTGCCACATCTTGCCTGTTAAATTTACAACTAACAAAAAATGATTGGGCAGCACAACTTCAACAAGCTAATTGCTCAGTAGCAATTGGAGAAGAAGAATATCTTTCAAGTATTGAGCTTCCTAAGTTAAATAAATTTCATTTTGAACAGTTAAAAAATGAAAGTATTAGTAAGGAAGTTATTGATTCTGAACTAGTTACTTCTCGTGAAAGCGTTATTATCTTCACCTCTGGTAGTACTGGTCACAATAAAGGAGTTCGCCTATCCGTTGGAAATCTACTTTCAAGTGCCACAGCTTCTAATAAGCTAACAAAACTTTCCCCTGGAGATACTTGGGGAGTTTCTTTACCAATGTATCACTTAGGTGGATTAGGCATCGTGTACAGAACACTAACTAGTGGGGCTAGTGCGCGATTTCAAACTGATTTTTCCCCAAACACACTGTATAACCTTATTAAAGAAAATAAACTTACTCATCTCTCTGCAGTTCCAACAACCCTTTCTGGACTTATTGATTTAGCCTTAGAAAATCCTCTAAGTAAAGACTCTTTACTAGGTGGATTGAAGTGCGTAATTTTAGCAGGAGCGGCATCCTCCGAAACTTTGTTAAATAAAATCATCGAATACAAGTTGCCAATACTAAGTGCATGGGGGATGACAGAAACAACTGCCCATTGCACTTGCATGGATCTAAATGACCCTAAGGAATATATTAAGTCCGTTGGAAAGCCTTTTCATCACACTAAATTAAAGCTACTAGATGATGAAGGTAATGAAATAAAGGAAGGCACTGGAGAAATACTGATTAACGGACCAACTGTATTTATGGGTTACCTTGACGAGAGTCAAACAGAAAATGTCCTTAAGGATGGTTGGTTACATTCAGGAGATCTAGGCTATTTTAATGAAGATGGCAATCTAACAATAGCTGGGAGAAAGGATGACATGATTATCTCTGGGGGTGAAAATATTCATACAGGAGAAATTGAGAAAATTGCCAAAGCCATTTCTGGTGTTAAAGACTGCGCAGTTATACCAATACCCCATCCTAAATGGGGACAAAGACCAATTCTCCTAGTAGAACCCAAGACGGGGTCTAAACTTACGGAAGAATTAATTTACATCTCCCTTAAAGAGAATCTAGCCAAGATTAAAATACCTGATAGAATAATATTCAGAGAATTACTCCCAAGGACAAGTATAGGAAAAGTTGACTATAAAGCGTTAAAAGCTGAATTTAAATAGCTCTTTTACTGTCTTAGAATAAAGTATATTTAATTTAATTATTATGAAATACCACCTACTAGCCCTATCTGCCCTACTTCTTCAAGCTTGCGATCAGAATTATCAATACCCGAGCGGTGGAGGATATCCATCTCAGTACCCTAGTGGCGGGTATCCAGCCGGTGGTTATCCCAGTGGAGGCTATCCAAGTGGCGGTGGGTATGGCTATCCTTCAGGAGGTGGTTATGGCTACCCTAATAATTACCCACCTCCTCCTGCGTATGATTGCAGACAATACGGGAATTGCCCTGGCACATATTATCCACCACCAAGAAGAAATGACTGGGATCGGGACAGACACGACAGAGATCATGATAGAGACCACCACGATAAC
>JBILFC010000136.1:0-7966 GCA_044351785.1 Bdellovibrionota bacterium | reverse complement strand
ATTTAGTGGATCGTTTCCGCCGAATTGATTAAAAAGTACTAATAGATTGCCATTTGACCCAGAAACTTGCCCAAATACTAACTGAGGAACTGTAATTCCAAGTGCTGCTGAGCAACAAGCATAGGCACCAACTGACACAGATCCTTTAAGAAATTCCCGTCTGGTAATCGACTTCATCTGAGCTCCCTGATGTTATTTTAGATTGCTTTAAGTAATCGAACTAAATAAAACATAACATAAGCAATATTGACACAGTTTGCTCACTTAATACACTTAATTAATAGGGATTAAGTGTATTAAATCAATATTAAAAGGATAAATAGTCTTCATGCTGGCTTAATAACCATAAAAGACCAGGAATTTTCTGACGAAGATGCACCGCGTTAGTTGGAACAAATGGCCTTGCAACATTCTTTCCATCAGAACTTTTCTGAGTATTCATATAGTCTACTAGTTTTACTTTCTCATCAGCTGACAACTTAATTCCCATAACCAGAGACCAATGTTCTACAACTTGATCGGTGGTAGCACCCGCAAATGGTAAAAGAGTTGAATAGCTAAATCCTGGTTTAGTTGTTTCAGCACTAGATAGAATAGATCTAATTAAGTTGAGATAACTCGCATTCCATCCAAGGAAATAGGAAGATAGAGAAGCACCTTCATATTTATTAATAGGCCAACCATTTACTGATGGTGGGAATAATGGTTCATATCCAAGTTTTCCTGAGCTTAATCCGTTATAAACAGTATCAACAGATGTTGGAATTCCACTAGATCTGATAAATCCGATTATATACGTAATAGCATCCTTAACTCTTTTTTGCTTAGCTTCAGTTGAAAACATTGCCTCTGATAGAAGTATCTTTTTAACTACTGGAGATACATTATAATTATTAGCAATAAGCAGATCTGCAAGTTCATTTACCACCTGTGCGCTTGGATGATCATGAACAAAAGCCGTAAATAAACGCTTCACTACCCATTCTGCCGCTTCATGTCTATCTAGAGTATGCTTAATAATATCGGAATGATTAAAGTTTCCACTAACACCATAAGGCGTGCCAGCGAATATAGTTTTTAGTCCAGCATCAAATCTACGTGGAACA
Source organism: Bdellovibrionota bacterium (assembly GCA_044351785.1). Classification (GTDB taxonomy): domain Bacteria; phylum Bdellovibrionota_C; class UBA2361; order SZUA-149; family DAOLCO01; genus JAIYCX01. The sequence goes on along the minus strand of JBILFC010000136.1, from coordinate 6,860 downwards.
AATTCTGCTTTTAATGCTGGATCTTGTACCTCTGGAAATGGGGTAATCCAACCAGTAAATGCACGACTTGATTCAGCTACATCTTTAGAATCATACAACTTATGTCTACCTAGATGTTTACTAGGCTCACCTAGAGTAAACAACTCCCAGAACTCACGACCATAGTTTTCATCAGCACGACCTACAGTATTATGATTACCATTAAGCCATACTAACATTAAGTAATCAGTTGTAAGACTTTCAGCAAGTGTTTTAAAATTGCCAGATGCATTGGAACGTAATACCTGCAAGTGACTATAACAGGCATTACTATTTCTAAGCCCACCTACATTACGGCATGATGCGGCAAATAGATCGTGCCAAATTAAAGCTAGGCGCTCCTTTAGGGGGTTTGGTGTATTTAACAGATGATTTATCCAATATTTTTGCGTACCCGATATTGTAATAAGGGCTGGTTGATCAGGGTACCCAGTATTCAAATATTTACGTGAAGATGCTTCTAATCCAGGAGTATCTTGAAAGGTCATAAGTTCCTTTACGATAGTTCCTAAACCAATTTCTTGTAATCTAAGAATCTCTGAATGCTTCGCACCTAGAGCAGCCCGCGCATAAAGGTGGCTTACTTCTTCATAAGTTAAATTATCTCTATACTGACTCAATGACTGAGGATCACCTATGAAACCTATAGGCTTACTGCCTTCATCTGTTTTTTGGCTAACAATTCCTGTGCGCTGAATAATACCTGGAATCTGAATGATATTGCCTATATCGCCATTTCTCTTTGGAATTATTCTTAAAAGTTCTCCAGAAAATACACTTCCTCCAGTTTTAGATGAAGTTGTTACTGATCCAACCATATCTTTAGCAACTTGCGCATGAAGACCTAAATCAGCAGTACCAAATGTATTAACTTCTTGATCTCCTGATGAAACTTCAGTTCCACTTTGATTGAATAGCTTATAACTAGTCTGAGCTTTTTTAGAAGTATTTGCTAATTTTAACCAATTCTTCATATCTAAGAATGTATTGATAGGAGCGAATAATTGGCTTCCTTCTGGTACTCCAGTGCTTCCTATGTCCTGACTTGCATAAGCCCATTCAACTTTCGCTGGAGAAGATTTCCCATAATATAGCGACTCAGTGAGAATACGGTCTGTAGGATCCTGACATATTACTTGTGCTGACCCGACATTTCCAGTCCCTTGAGGGTCAATAATTGCATTTGCATATAGATGGTACTGAGAGAATGGTTGTAGAGTTTCGTTCTTTGTTTGTAGTTCAACTCCGTTTCTATCTCTAATTACAATCTTAACTGGTATCCGAGATGCATTAAGATTAACTACTTCTAACCAGTTAGTAGTATAAGGGCTACCCATTGTTGAAAGTTGTACTAAGCTACCTGAACAACTTCCTGCTGTTGATCTTAGCGGGAATGCAAAATCCATCTTATTTCCAGAAATGCCGTAACGCATTAAGAAGGATTGATACTTAAGTGATCTATTCTTAGGTACAATACGGTATGTACCTGTAATTTGCCCTACATCATGACCTAGGGCTATATCTATTCTTGAATTTGCTGCTAGGTTATTAACAGGGATAGTTTTAATCTTTTGCCCTGGTAAGTCATATAGCTCAATGTCTGCATTTAAAGCTATACTGTCTAAGTTCACTATCGATAACCAGTTATATGTCGGATCTGCTAATGCAACAGGGTTATAAGAATTGTATACACCCGCAGTTACACCAGAATCAGGATTCCTAACTGGCAAAGAGTAAGCAAAGTCATATGCCTTCTCACTTCCTTGAGGAGCACCTCTATAGAAAACTGTACGACAACTTATCCTATCTCCATGTAGCATTTGGCCAGTTGGAAGTTCGATCTTATAAGTTCCATAAGTATCTTTTATTCTAGTTAAGTCGTTTAATATTATATGTTGTGAACCCTTAGCAGAAATATCCATGCTAATAGTACTAAGGATGCTACCTTCTTGGGAGTATACTTTAAGTATAGGATTAACTTTCAGAGTGCCAGAATTTTCACATTCTAGAATGTTGATTTGGTCTAAATAACCATTATATAGGCCGGTTGCTGGGAAATAAGTAGTCTGAGCAATACTCTCTACCGCTGAAAACATTAAAACAACCAACGCTATTAGAAAAAACCTTTTCTGAACCATAAAAACTCTAATACCTTCAACAGAAGTAAAAAAAATCCATTCATTTAAATACTTAGCAGATGTCCATAATAGCCAAGGTTAAAAAAACAACGCTCTATAAACTTTATTCAGCATCTAGTCTATGGATTATTGAGTTTACTTCACAAGAGATAGCTTTAGCTATAAAAAATAGAGAAGGACTAGGGTAACCTGGCAGGTGGAAGCTTTAAGGAGCCATAAACATCAGTGTGTCTCTCAGCCACAATTCCCGCTATAACTGACTTCATTTCAGGTTCATAATTCTTTCCAAGCTCATCCTGATCTAATAATGGATCATTATAGCCTTCGGCCACTGATTCAATTTTTGCCCAGCCTTCTTCTCCAAAAATTTCCTTAAGCTTCTCCTTGTTACCCGTAAAATATGCTTGTTTAAAAATCTTCTCAGCTTCAGCATTACTAATATTAGATATTTTCTCTATCGCTCCAATTAATTCATTAACAATTCCTACATCTACTTGGTAATTCACTTGGTAGCTAACTGGCATATCCATTAACTTTTTAGATGAGCACCATTCAGCTGCGCCCTCCTCTAAACGGTGCTGCTTAAATCCGCCAGAGAATAAATGATATGCCTCATGAATTGCAGTATGATGAGAGAGTCCACCGGATATTAAATCATTGTATCCATTTCCCCTTTCATCCTTTTTGACCATTACTATGGAATTAATCTCATCCATTGTCCAACCAGCGGTGTTTGGTGGTAGCAACTCTTCAGGAATCAAGTACACCTTCATAGGGATGGGCTTCACACCACTACCTTTTACATCTTCCGCTACGATATTGCTACACTCCTTAATAATCTTTTCTTGCCATGCTGGCATATCTAGCGAATTTACCTCCATCCACATCTTCAACTGCTCTCGCCTACCTTCATTGTAACGATCAAGGATCTTAATTAAATTTGGGTCTTCCCGATCATTAGTTTTTAATAAGCGGCGTTCTGTTTCATTTAGAGATGAAAGAAATTTTGCTGTAAGATTTTGCTTAAATTCACCGTAAGGTACATCGCGAGCAGCCTCAGGCTGTAAACCAGCTTCTCTACTATTATCTACTCTTCTTTGTGTTTCTTGCTGAACCATATAGGAATTATGCTAAAATCTACAGAAAATGTATCACATTTAAAAGGCTCATATTTAAGGCTACTTATCCAATCTGCTGCTGAGGGCCAGTAGTCATTTAAAGATTATCCAGGAGGTGCGGGGCTACCTTAAGCAAAAAAATGATATCATTTTATACTAGAGCATGATATCATCTTAAACATGAGCAAAGATATTAAAGAATTCTTAGTGAGATTACCACTAAACATTTACGAAATGGCAAAAGTTGATGCTGACAGCAGAAACATTTCCTTAAATGCCTTTAGCAAACAAGCTATTTCGGCAGGTCTTTCTTTTCCCGAATCATTTATTCAGATTCAAAGCCTATTACGTTCACTGTACCCCGAACAAGTCGTATCTATACTGATCTTTGGCTCCACTGCTAGAGGAGACGCTTTTGAAAGCTCTGATGTAGATGTTCTTCTGGTTTTAGATTCAAAGATACCTATCGACAGAGACCTTTACACAAGAATAGATAAGATCAAATTAAATGGTAAAGAAGTTTCCGTGAGCATTGTGCATCTTCCAATAGATGTTAAAAACGTTGGTAGCCTATGGTTAGAAGTAGCCCTAGATGGTATCGTCTTATACGATCCTGATTTAAAAGTTTCACAGTTTCTTACTCTTGTGAGGCAATATATACTAAGTGGATCAGTGGAGAGAAAATCTAGTTACGGCGTACCTTATTGGACACATATAAATTAGGATTTAAATGAAGAGTCAAGATTTAGTTTCAGATTATATTTTCAGAGCCTCTGGTCGCTTAAAAAGCATTCACACTCTAATGCAAGAGAGTCTTTGGGCTGATACAGTTAGAGAGTCTCAGGAAGTGGTCGAATTAGCTTTAAAAGCCCTACTTAGACACTATAGGATAGACATCCCACGCATACATGATGTTAGCGAAATACTGGAGCAAAACAAAGAAAGATTTTCAGCCAGAATAAATGAGAATCTTGAATTTCTTATGAATACTTCTCACGATCTAAGACGGGATAGAGAACTGTCTTTTTACGGCAGCGAAGATATTACTCCGCATAATTTCTACAAAGAAAAACATGCAAAAGTAGCACTAGACAGCGCAACCAAAGTGGTCGAGATTTGTAAAAAAGATATTGAAAGGACTCCATAGGTCATTTAACTTTTTGCTTTACAGCTTACTCTGCAATGTGTATAATTTCAATTATTATACACATTCAGTAATTCCACATGAGAACTAACATTATACTTAATGATAAATTAGTTTCAGACTGTTTAGAAGCATCTGGTATAAAAACTAAAAAGGACCTCATAGAACAGGCTCTTAATCTTTTTTTACAAGTAAAAAAGCAGGGTAGGATTAAAAACTACCGCGGGAAGCTACCTTGGACAGGAGATCTATCTAAAGAACGAACTGAAAAATGATTCTAATCGATTCTTCAGTCTGGATAGACTATTTTAATAATAACCAAACTAAAGAGGCTACATTCCTTCATCAGTGTTTGGGCATAGTACCTATAGTGACCGGCGACATTATAATAGCCGAAGTACTTAGAGGCTTTAAATCTGATAAAGCTTTTCAAAAGGCTAAAGAGCTATTTAATAGCCTTATCTATTACGACATGTTAGGGAAGAGAGTTTCGGAAATGAGCGCTGAAATCTACAGAACTTGTAGAAAGAAAGGAGTAACGATCAATAAACCAAACGACCTCTTCATCGCAGCATTTTGCGTAAATAATAAAATACCGCTACTACACTCAGATAAAGATTTTACTGTTATTGGCAAATATACGAAGCTTGATATTGTGAATCTATAAAAACCACTAATACAACTTCTCAAACCCATTTTCCCTAACAACCTTCACACACGCTGGCATTGTAAATCGATTATCTCCTGTAGTGCTCTCTCTAAATTTCGACCAACCTACGCCTCTTACAAAACTCCGCCTGCACGATTGACCTTGCTAAATCAATGCTATCCTCTAAACTCTCATTAACTATTACATAATCTGAAAAGCCAGGTTGTTTAGCTATATTCATTTCAGCTTCGGCTATACGCATCCGATCTTGAATTCGTTCTTCCGTATCTGAACCCCTAGCCCGTAGGCGCTTTAGCAGTGCCTCTCTAGAAGGTGGAACTATAAATAAAACAACAACCCTATCTCCAAAATGAGTTCTTAGCTGTTTAACACCCTCAATCTCAATATCTAAGATAATAGACTTTTCTTTATCCTCAAAATTATCTTTCTCTGAACCGTACAAATTACCTGCAAACTCAGCCCATTCAACAAAACGTCCATCAAGTATTCTCTTCTGAAACTCCTCCCTACTTACAAAATGGTACTCCCTTCCGTCCTTCTCATAAGGCCTAGGGACTCTTGTAGTAGTGGAGACAGAAACTCTCAGAGGAAGACAAGTCTTTAACAATCCTGCCGCAATAGAACTCTTCCCGCTAGCACCGGGACCGATTAAACAAAACAGCAAGTTTTCTTTCCTACTCCACATTCTGAATCTGCTCTCTGATCTTCTCTAATATAGACTTGGCTTCAATCACTAAAGTAGATAACTCTACTTCACTAGATTTAGAACCTATTGTATTAATCTCCCGACCCAACTCTTGAACAATAAATTCCAATTTCCTACCACCCTCTGGTATCGAATCAGAAAATAATTTAATATGACTATCAAGTCTAACAATTTCCTCTCTAATATCAGTACGATCAGCTAGGATAGCTACTTCTTGCTCAAGTCGTTCTTGATTTAAAGTAGTTGTACCTAACAACTCAGTGAGCCTTGCTTGAAACTTTTCCTTTAACTTTAGAGGAGAGGCCTGACTCATAGACTTAATTGACTCTGAAATATTCCTTATTCCTGTAATCTGATGAGTAAGTTCACTACCCAACACCTCTCCCTCTTCCCTTCTTGAAGAAATAAATATTTCTAAACTTTTATCAAAACAATCCAATAGAACTAACTTCTCTGCTTCACTAATTGATTCTAGGTCATTACCATCTAAAACTTCCTTTCTAGAAAATAATGCTGGTAAAGCTGATAACAATATCTCTTTACTACTTAGATCATTTATTTTAATAGAGCTCAATTGTTTTACAAATCCATCCAAAGCTCCACTATTTAGCTTAGAAGCACTATCACTTGATTGTAAAACTCTAGAAACTGATACCTCTACTCTTCCCCTCTTAATTTTCGTTTTAATTCTTTTCTGAATTTCTGATTCAGCTGAACTATAAACGATAGGAAGTTTAACATTTAAATCAAGGAATCTACTATTAACAGACTTGATCTGAACTCTTATACTAGCAAGAACCTCTGGCTCTACTACTATACACTCTCCAAATCCAGTCATGCTATAAATTATACTCACTCTTGTTGCCCCCAAAATTCTACTACTTCTTTTAACTCTTCAGGATCTAGAGTAGCTGTTCCTACCTCCCTAATCACCCTTGCCGCGGCGCAGTTTGCTAAAGTTGCGGACTCCTCCGGCGTTGCACCAACTGCTAAAGACAAAGTAAACACCGCTGAAACAGTATCCCCTGCCCCGGACACGTCGAAT
>JBILFC010000123.1:0-8355 GCA_044351785.1 Bdellovibrionota bacterium | reverse complement strand
TGATCTAGTTTCTTTGGTTGAATTAAAGTATTTTAACTCCTCTAGTCCTACAAGTAGTCTATCAATCCCTACTGATCCACCAACACCGGGAAGTTTTCTAGATGTGTAAAGGGATGCTAAATCATCATATCTACCACCTGAGCATACAGAGCCAAGTCCTGAAACATCATTCAAGTTAGTTTCAAAAACAATACCTGTATAATATTCAAGTCCTCTTGCAATTGTGATATCTAGCTTGAAGTTATTTTCATTATAACCAGCTGATTTTAAGGAGTTGAAAACATCTTCTAGGTTTTTTATGGAATTTGTTAGTAATTCTGATTCTCCAAGGTTATCTTTTAAAAGCTGTGTAGATTCATTTAGTGATGAGTTAGTGGAGATAGAGCTTAGTAGATTTAAAAGCTTACTTGCTTCAACCTCGTTAATATCTGTTTCTTTAATTAGTTCAGCGATTACTCCATCTTTACCTATTTTATCTAACTTATCGATAGCTCTAAGCGCTTCTGTTTTTTTTGTAGTAATATTAAAAGTTTCAAGTATCGCAGTGAGCAATCCTCTGTGATTTATTTTTATAGTGAAATTTAGATTGAGACTACTAAAGAAGCTTGCAACAATATGTAATACTTCTGAGTCTGCAAGACTAGAGTTGCTTCCGATAATATCAAAGTCACATTGGGTAAATTCTCGATACCGACCTCTTTGAGGTTTCTCGGCTCTCCATACTGTTCCTATGTGATATCTTTTAAATGGAAATGTTAAATCATTCTGATGTTCAGCTACAAACCTAGCTAAAGGAACGGTTAAATCGAATCTGAGTGAAACGTCTCGATCCCCTTGATCTCTAAATCTAAACATCTGTTTGTCAGTTTCATCAGAGCCCTTGCCAAGTAATATTTCTGAATATTCAAGGGCGGGTGTTTCAATAGGAGAGAATCCATGAAGTTCATAGAGATTTGAAAGCTTTGAAAATAATACTCTTCTTATACTTGCTTCATTTGGTAGATAATCTCTAAAGCCCTTTAATACCCTAGGCTCAATCCTTTTTGCTGACATTCTAATTCCTATTAAATAACTTTATTATTGTAATAATATAGTGCGTAAATTTTATGTACTGGTATCCTGTTTACTATATTAGTTTAATCATGGAGATAGATAAAGTGCCAGAATTAAGAAGTAAGATTTTTGTCCTTGATACATCAGCAATTATGACCCTAGTCCAGGATATTACTACGACTAGGGATAAGAGTTCACCTGCATTTGCAGGGGTGCTTGGTGATAATGAAATAGTAATACCTAGAGTTGTCTTAGAAGAACTTGACGGACTTAGAAAAGGTAAAGATGAGAGGGCATGGACAGCTTCAGAAGCCTCTAGGCAGATAGAAGCTTATACTTCTCAAGGGTTCTTACTTGAAGGTGTAGAGACGGAAAAGGGTGGTTTGCTGAGAATGGCTCCACGTCCAAGTATGGAAAAGTTTGCAGCCTTAGATCTTAAGTATAATGTAGCTGATCATGAAATTCTTTGTACTGCGATAGAAGAAGAGGATGCCTTAAAGGGGAAGATTAAGGATTTTGAATACTCAGATGAGGAAAGCGATTCAAGGCCTGAGGTAATTTTAATTACTCAGGACAGAATTTTAAGAATTTTAGCTAGAAGTGTCTACCGAGTTAAGGCAGAAGAACTTAAAAGTGTTTGTGCACCAGAGTATGAATATAAGAGGGGATTAACTACAATCTTGACTAATGAACAAGAAGTAGATGAAGCTTTAGAAAGAGGCATGTTTGTTTCTTCAGTCCCCTTACATTTAAATCAATTGGTTCATTTAGTTAACGAACAAAACCCTCTATATCATTATTGTTATGGGATTTGTAGAGATGTGAAGGAGAAGAAAGTTGAACTTATAGACAGAGCAAAGATAGATTTTCTTAAAGTTGCGGGTGAGGTATCTGGGCGTAACGTCAGGCAGAAGCTTTTGTTATGGGCGTTAATGGGATGCGGTGATCCTGATCCTAATGCTCCTGGTGGAGTAAGGCTTATAATAGTATCTGGTCCTGCAGGGAGTGGTAAATCATTTTTAACTCTAGCTGCTGCTTGGGAAAGGCTTGAAAGAGGGCATTTTGAAAGGATTGTTATTACTAGACCTATGGTGGATGTGGGAACTTCTCTTGGGTTTTTACCCGGTACATTAGATGAGAAGCTTAAGCCATGGGGTGGGCCAGTAGAGGATAATTTAAGAGCTATTGTTCAAGTGCCTTCTCCTGATGAGGGTCGTGGAGGTGGAACTGCTAAGAGAGGTGTGCAAAGAAGTGGAAAACATTTCGATGCTAAGACTTGGCTAGAGATGGAGGATAGGCTGGAGCTTGTTCCATTAACTTATATTCGTGGAAGAACTTTTAGAAATACTTTTGTTATTCTTGAAGAGGCTCAGAATCTTGAACGCGGTCCATTAAAAGTTCTTTTAACTCGTCTTGGTGAAGGGAGTGTTGTTGTTATTTGCGGAGATGAAAGTCAGATTGACAATCAATTCCTTAGCAGAAGAAACAATGGACTACTTCATGCTATAAATTCTTTTAGATCATGGCCACAGGCTGTGCATATTCATTTAGAGGATATTGTTAGAAGTGATTTGGCTGAAGCTGCTAGTAGCTTGTTGTAGTTGATCTGGGAGGTAGTCATGATTAAAGTAATAGTTAACGGTGCTAAGGGTAAGATGGGTTCTGAGTCAGTAAAGGCTATTAAGGCTGATGCTGGGCTGGATTTAGTTGCTGAGGCGGATATTGGAGATGATTTAGTATCTTTAATTAAAAATAAGGGTGCTGAGGTAGTTCTTGACTTTACTACTGCTGCTGTATCTTTAGAAAATGCGACGAAAATACTTAAGGCGGGTGCTAGACCTGTAGTTGGAACTAGTGGTTTTACACATGACAAAGTAGAGGCTTTAAATATAGTTTCTAAGGAAGTTGGTATCGGCGGGCTTGTTGTTCCTAACTTTGCAATCGGTGCTGTTCTTATGATGAAGTTTGGTAAAGAAATAGCTAAGTATATGCCACAAGCAGAAATCATTGAGCTTCATCATGATAAGAAAGCAGACTTTCCATCAGGGACTGCGGTTAGGACTGCTGAACTAATTGCTGAAGGTAGAGCAGGTGGCGAAGTTCCAGTATATTCAGAAGAGGATCAGAGAAGAGGAGTGCATCACTTCGGAGTCCCAATTCATTCTGTGAGACTTCAAGGCTTTATTGCACATCAAGAAATAATTTTCGGAGGCCTAGGTCAGGTGCTTACATTAAGGCACGATTCGATTAGTAGGGAGTCTTTTATGCCAGGGGTTGTGTTAGCTTGTAAGAAAGCTATGGAGTGTGAGGGGATTATATATGGCTTGGAGAATGTGCTGTAGAAATTGCTGGCACATATGCCAAAAAAATAGTATAATCTTGGCATATGTACCACAGATCTCTTAACCTATCTAAATCTCAATCATTTTTTCTATTTGGCCCTAGGGGGACTGGTAAATCTGAGCTTCTTAGGTCACATTTTGAGGGCTCTAAATCCATTTATATAGACTTATTAGATCCAGAATTGGCACTAAAGTTAGCGGCATATCCCAATGAGCTTCATGCTCTTATTTCTCCGAGTGACGAGAAAAATGATTGGATAATTATAGATGAAATTCAGAAAGTGCCAGTGCTTCTAGACATTGTTCACCAAGAGATAAGTAAGAAGACTTTTAAGTTTGCTTTAACTGGCTCTAGTGCCAGAAAACTAAAACGGGGAGCATCCAATTTGTTGGCTGGGAGGGCAGTTTTATTTAGTCTTTTTCCTTTGACCTACAAAGAATTAGGAAAAGATTTTATTCTAGATGAGGTTTTGACTTATGGCAGTTTGCCTGAATTGTATAGCTTGGATTCTAATCTAGAGAAAACAAGATATCTTAAGGCCTATGCTAATACTTATCTCAAAGAAGAGATTCAGGAGGAGCAGATAGTTAGACAACTTCCACCTTTTAAGAGGTTTTTAGACATTGTTGGTAGTAATAATTCAGAAATTGTAAATTTCTCAAACATCGCTCGGGATATAAATAGTGATGCAAAGGCCGTTCAGCGCTATTATGAAATTCTCGAAGACACTCTGTTAGGGTTCTTTTTGCCTTCATATGAAACCTCTATTAGAAAACAACAAAAGAAATCAAAGAAATTCTATTTTTTTGATAATGGAGTTGCTCGCGTATTGGCCGGTAAAATTGATATTCCAGTTCAAGAGAAGACATATGAATATGGATTGTTATTTGAGAGCTATATAGTTAACGAGATTCATAGATTGTTAACTTATAGAGAACAACAATTTAAATTATCTTTTCTTAGAATTTCTGACACACTTGAGATTGATTTGATAATAGAGAAAGCTAATGGAGATTTGTTTCTCTGCGAGATAAAATCAACGAAACAAGTCGATGAGAGAGCTGCAAAATCTTTAAATACTTTAAAAGATAGCTTTAAGAATCCAAAATTGAGAATTATATCTCAAGATATTGCGAAGAAACAATATGGGGAGGTTTTAGCTTTAAATTGGAAAGAAGCATTGGAGGAGATATGTGGAGAGTAGCCATTGCTATAATATAGGGTATCTGAGGTAGTTTTAGATATAAGTTGACGCTAAATATTCTCTACCTCTCCGGATACAAATCCTGATTATACCAATTTTCAGGCTCGCCTTTAGGTCTGGTTTTGAATCTTCTATGTACTAGGAACCATTCGTGTGGGTTTTCTTTAATGAGCTCTTCTAGTGCAAGGTTCGCATCTAATAGCGTGTCTCTAGTTCTCTCATCGGCGGTGCCTTTTCTATCTCTTGGTTCTTTTATCCAAGTAGCTTTTAATTTAAATTTAAAAGGTGTTGTTTCTATCATCGAAGCAAGGACAATTTTGCATCCTGTTCTTAAAGAGGCAAGAGCTACGGTTTTCGTAGTAGATGCATTGTGTCCGAAGAATGGTACAAACATCCCATGAGACCTTTTTACATTCTGATCAAATAGTAGAACTACGTTATGTCCTTCTTTTAGTTTTTTAACTATTTCTGAAAATCCACCTTTTCTGCCGAAAATTTCGTTACCAGTAGCTTCTCTTTGAGAGTTCCAAAATAAATCAAGAATAGGAAATCCAAAAGGTCTTGCTAAAATGGAGTATTTTTTAGCTCTAAAGGTCCAAAGATGATTAATTAGTTCAAAAGGACCGAAGTGGGGTATGAGTATAAGGATACCACAGTCGTCATTGTGATTTTTTATTTCTTCAATTACTTCTAGGCATTCTGAAACATCTAACATCTCTTCAGCATCTTCTTTTGTTAGATTTGGTCCAATTGCAAACCCTAAAATATTCTTTGCAAGAGTTTCCTTGTGTTTTTCAATAATATCATTTTTTTCAGCTAAGCTAATGTTGGGGAACATCAGACTTAAGTTTCTTTTAGCTACGTAAAGAGATCTTGGAATTAAAATTAGAATTATTTCAGTTATGAATTTACATATTCTTAAAGAATAAGATCTAGGAAGTATATTTAGAATAAATACAAAAATGTAAGCAAAAATTGCTAAAAATAAATCTAATACAAGGACCCCTAAGCGTTTAAGATAGAGCATTAGAAAGTTCCGCGTGATATTCTTTCAATTCTTTGGTGAATGAATCAATTCCTTCTACGGCTAAAGAGGTAGTAGATTTAATATCATGTTCTAATTTACGAATTTGCTCTTCAATTTCAGTGAGTCCTATAAAACCAGTGCTTCCTTTTAACCTGTGTAGTGCTCTAAGAATGGAGCTAAGTTGTTCCGGTGAGGAATCTTTATCATTAGACAGAAGATTAATTAGATTTTGTATTTCATTTAAAAGCATGGAAGCGATATTGCTTTGAATCGTGACTCCTTTGAATATGATTTCTGCGTTCATTTGTTTTTTAGCTTCTTAGATAGAAGGATTACAGTTTTCGCATATGAAGTTGACCTGTTATATTCTAGAATTACTTCCTCCTTCTTCTCCTCAGTAAGGTCTGTAACCCAGCCATGCTTGCTTAGGAAATTTGCTACGGAATATATAGCATCAGCAGGAGTATGTAAGTTAATACTTCCATTATTATCCCCGTCGATGCCAAATAATTCAACGTTCTTAGGTAGGAACTGAGCCATACCTATTGCTCCTCCTTTAGATCCTTTCACTTCAAATGGATCGGAACCATTTTCTTCTGAATGTTTTAGTACGCTTACCAAGTGTGGAAGGAATTCTTCTAGAAGCCAATTGGCTCTTTCTTCAAGTTCTTCTGCCGTAGGTTTAGGTTCTTCTTTTGTTGTCCGAAGATTATAATCAATATTAAGATCAAATCCTGTACTCACAAGACGAGATAACCAATATATAATATACTCGTTTCCTGTGTTCTTTCCGCATTGAGTTTCTACTTGCAGGATGCTTCCTATAACTTCTTTAGGAACTGAAAATTCTTTTTCTGCTTTGGTAAAATAGAGATAATGATCTTTTATAAATTGTGATGCATTTTTCACCGCCGCCTCATTCGCGAGTTCTTGGTACATTCGGGAACTCTCTTTAGGCTTTACCTTAAAGGAAATAGGAGTCCAGTATGGCATTTTGTTAGATGAATACACATTCTCAAGATAATCTTTTGAAAGCCCACTTTTATTTAGAATTGCAATTGTATATTCCCATCCTCTAACAGGGGATTGTTTAGCTTTAATGTTAGCGAAAGATTCAGCTGTGGTTTCTTTGGTCAAATCAATTTTTGCACTTTTACCACTATTCCACATCGTGCTAGTGCATGAAATGCTAAGCAGAAGTAAGCTTGAGAAAGTAGTCTTAATCAATATGGAGTTTTTCATTAGCTATCCTTGAAACTTGTCTAGGGTCTAGACATTATTATATCTTAAGGAATAGCAATCTGGAAAGAGACTCTCTTCGAAGGCCTGTTTGATCTCTATCATACTTTGCTCTATCGAAACTTCATCTTTGAAATCTAGTACCTTTTCTATTTTCTTAGAACTGAGTCTATATCCTGTTAAGTCTGGTTCCCCAGCGATCCTATTTATCGTTACTTCAGGGCAAACTTGTTTAAGGATATTAACCACTTGATTAATCTGAAGATTTTGATCGTGTGCACCCACATTAAAAACCTCCCCACTAATTAGGTTTTCATGTGCACTTAAGGTTAGATAAATAGCATTTGCTACATCTCTAACGTGAACAAAAGCCCTCATTTGTTCACCGCTAATAAGATTAATTTCCCCTTTGGTGATAGCGTCTCTCATGAGGCCATTTATTACGAGATCGAATCTCATTCTTCCTGAGACCCCGTGACACGTACCTATCCTAAGGGCAGTAGGATGGAATTCTCCCTTCTTCTTAGCATTTATAACCCTTTCCTCCATTCTGAGCTTCAATCTAGCATAAAGACTTACAGGGCTAGGCATTGAAGTTTCAAAATATAAACCGCTTTCATTTCCGTATACGGCATGAGTAGATCCAAATATAAATCTTGGCACTCCGTGTTCAATTGCGGCATCCAGTATTACAGTAGAAGCCAATAGGTTTATTGTACGCATTGTGCCGATTGGTACTTCTTTCGATCTATGTCCAACTATTGCTGAGAGTAGAACTATTGAATCAGCTTTTTTAACAGCGGCATTTACTGCAGTAATATCGCAAATACTTTCTTCAATGAGTTCAAAGTTAGGATGATTAAGAAGATGTCTTAAACCAAAATTTCCAAACGTAAGACAATCAAAAACGGTAACATGATAACCTTTTTTAAGAAGAAGTTCAGTGGTTGGGCAACCTATATAACCTGCACCGCCAAATATTAAGACTCTTTCCATTTAATAGAGATATTCCTAGTGAGTTATTTAAGTGTTACCTTTGTGCCTTCGGGGCTATCTTGGATATTATAGCCTAGGGATGCAATTTTGTCTCTAATTTCATCCGAGCGTTTGAAATCTTTGGCTTTTCTGGCCATATCTCGTTCTTTTGCAAGTGATAATACTGATTCAGGGATTTCCTTTTCTTTGTGCTCTAGGAGATTTAAACCCAATATTGTATCAAATCGTTCTACGCAGTTTCTCTTATTAGAATCGGAAATAGATTTATCATTTAATAACTCATAGAGTCTAGCAAGTGCCTGCGGAGCATTTAAGTCATTGTAGAGGGCATTTAGAAAAGGAGCACAAAGAGTTAATAATTTTTCTTCATCTATCTCTAATTTGCCATCAAGTGTTTGTACTTTGTGTTTAAGTTTTTTATAAGCATTTTCTGCACCTTGAAGACTATCCCAAGACCAAGAAAGTTCCGTTCTGTAATGTGATTGTAGGCACA
>JBILFC010000369.1:0-4944 GCA_044351785.1 Bdellovibrionota bacterium | reverse complement strand
AATGGAAACGAGCAGACATTCCTCCTGAATGCCTGCTCGTTAGAATTAACAGTAAACGATCTCTTCTCCGTCCTGAAGCACCTTGACGGGGTGCTCTTCGGATACAACAGCAACAAGGCTGTGAGCACTATCACTCGTGAGCCTCGCCGTGGAGCTGAACTCACAGCTCCACAGGGCATTGTTCTCCAACAACGCACCGGAAGCCTTAGAGTTCGTCCACCAGTCAATCAAGACAAGCCTCCCTTCGTATGGCCGTCCCGCATCGACTGGATTCAGCGGCTCAATAACGAGGTACTGGAACTCTGGATCCCGTCGGAGTTCTTCAACCCCATCCGCAGCTGGAGCGACAAGTACTCCGGCCTCATGCCGGACTTTCATTACCCGTACGCAAGCGAGAGATCCTTCACCTCGCTCACCATCAGCACGGAGATCATACACTGTGAGGAATCCCTCCCTCACAGGATGAGCGAAGTTGCGGAATACCGCCTTCACTCCAGGATTGCCAGACACTCCATTTCTGACAACCTTCTCAGCCTCCTCAAGGCTGAGCTCCACTCGAACAACCGGGAAGAAATGAAGGCATTCCCGCGCCTCCGCCACATCCTGTGGCGCTTTGCCAACATGACGGTCGTGACAAGCAGGACAACGAATCCGCGTCCCTGCAAATGCCCCGATCTTCCGCAGAAACTGAGGGAACTCTTTAAAAGTACCCTGACAGTCCTGACACGTGCGCTCTACGGACTGAGCCGTAGAAGCGCATTGACGACACAAACCACCAGCGGTCTCTATGAACCGCTTGGTGGCTACGAATCCCCGCCCGCAGGCGGGGTTAGTGCAATTTGCTTTCATACTATCCCCCGAGGCCTTGCCTCGAAAAAGTTTTCTCCAGAAATAAAAAGACCGGAAACCATTCCGATCTAGTCGTCTGAAAAGCGACCTTCTATCTCGTCGACGGTCGTCGCTTCTTTCTTTCTTCTCCGCGCTTCCTTGCCAAGAAATGCTAGTACTCCAAACTTCGCTGAAGAAATCCGCCATGATTTCTTAACAAATTCTGGGTAACCCGATCTCTTCCGAAGATGCTCAGTGGCTTCACTGACTAAGTCGTCTTCTGTAAAACCTTTGAGCTTAGCTTTCCAGCCAGAGCCGAAATACTTTCTCAAAGCCCGAGCAACTCCGACCTTAGCATCCTCAATGACCTCAGAGCCAAGAGTGCGCCACAACTCCAAATCGACTTTCTCCTCAAAAGAGGCATTGGCGTTGGGGCAGAAGTATCCACACTTCTTCGCATCTCTCGCTTGGTGCAAGGACATGCCCCAGAATGCATAAAGCTTCAGCAGCTTTTCAGGCTGATAGTTTAGCTCCTCTGTGGCAAGATTTACCCGAAACCACCGGTTAATCGGATTGTAATTCCGTGGACTTCCTGTTTGCCAACCTTCCGGGCCATTGTAGCGAACTTCACCTGCCACGATAAAGAATCCATTCTTCAAGGCCGTAGAAGCTCGTTCTTTCCCGATACTGTAGCGCGTGGCCAGAGCATTCTGAGAAAGTTGAAGCTCCAATTCAGAAAGCTCTACTTTCTCGCCAGGAAGAAACTCCTTCTTAACTGGTGGTAGTACCTCAAGGACCTTCTTGGTCTTCGTTCTCTTATCACCAGTGGTTCGATATCCTGGACAAAACCACCCTTGCTTCTTCGCCCTCCAAGCAGAGGCGCGAGAAAGACCAAAGAGCTTTTGAATCTCTTTGGTCGATTTCTTCCTTTCTTCTTCAGAAAGGAGACGCCTCGAGGCGTCGACTGGCTTATCAGCCATGATCCTTTCCTTTCTAGGGGCTCGCAAACCCCAAAAACCTTCTGTGTTTCACCTGCCGTTCAATAGTTCAAAAATTAAATTTAAACTATCCAACAGCATGCACAATTATAATTACATAGTAGTAAAAGAACAGATGAATTAAACCTTGTTTTGGAAATGTGGTGACATATAGGCAAACACGATGTCTGCCTATATGTACCTTTTGTCCTAATCTTCAGCAAAGCGACCCTCCATCTGATCGACAGTTATCGCTTCGAGTTTCCTTTTACGAAATTCCTTTTTCATCGCACGAAGTGTTGCAAACTTAGCGCTAGCAACCCTCCAGGATTGCTTCGCAAATCTCTCATCCCCAGAACGAAGCCTAAGCTCTTCAAGGGCATCAACTTCAAGATCCTCTCGGGTTACACCCTTAAGACTCAAGTCTTTAATGCCCAGCTTCCTTAAAGCCTGACTCACTCCCCTTTTCACTTCTTCCCACAAAGCAGGCATAGCGGCAGCAAAAGCCACTTCGTCTACTTTAGGTTCAAAGGGGATAGAGAGATATGGACAAAAGAAGCCTCTTTGCCGCGCCCTACACATTTGCATTTCCGTAACACCATAGCATCTGTAAAGATGCACAAGCCTAGCGATCGGATAATTCAGCTCTTCTTGAGCCAAATTAACCCGGAACCATTTGTTAGAGAAATCATAAGTGTAATCATTCGGCGGAGTCCAACGCTCCGCTGTACGATCAGCATTTGTTTTTGGAATTACAAATCCGCCGGCCTTTCGGTATTTTAAAGCGGTATTGTAATGAATACCATACCGCCTACCAAGCATCCAATTTGACAGCAGAAGCTCCTCTGGAGTGAATGCATACCATTCACCAGCAGGAGGTAAGCTAATGGGAGGAAGTTTTTCCTTCTTTTTGTTTCGGCAATCAACAGCCTCCTTGCTGTTGTAGTGACCTCGAAAAAAATAGCCTCTTTTCTTAGCTTTGTGGGCTAAATACTTTGGTATTGAAAACTTGGCCATGATTTCTTTTGGAGAAAGACTCCTTTCTTCCTCTGACAACGTAACCTTTTCCATGACAACCTCCTGAAAAATATAATGTTCACCTGCTCTTGATATATATCCCTATTTGAAAGAATTATGATCAAAGACAGTATGATTTAAAAAGGCTGAATTTTCTGTGGGAGAAAATTCAGCAAAAAGCCCTGGCAATTGATTTACCATACCTTCATAAATAACATCCGATTGGATAAATCAGATTTGCCAGAGCATCTCGATCACTCAGTTGGCGCTGGAACTTCAGTTACCACTTCCTCCAGTACTGGATAGTGAATCCAAACTGCATAGAAGCGGTTTCCGAGACGCCGGTCAGTTGACACCCAATAGGCCTTCCCAGCTTCAGGCTGGAGATCAAGTCGTGATGGAACAAAGTCCACCCCATCTTCCCTCGCCCGCATCTGTGGTCGGCCTACGTTGTCCTCCCTGAGTTCGAACGTGAGCTTTTTCCAGCCCTCAGCTTTCGCCATAGACTGGATCAACTCAGCTCGAAGCTCGGGTGGTACAACTGTCACGTCATTCAGTTCTGCACAGGGATTGCCTGCACGCGAGCCGAAGTACAGTGGCCATGCCACCACCATGCATATCCCTGAGTCAGCATGTTTCTCGAAAGCAACTGGTGTGTCACCTCCGGCCATAAAGACTCGGGCTTTGCCTTCAGCAGTTACCTGCCGGAATTCCCTCCAGCCTTTGTTCTCTTGATCATCCAAGAGGTAAAGCTGGAATAGTCCAACCTTGAGACCTGCTGTGACAAGGTGACTTTCAAGCGCCTTCTCTTCATTCTCAGACAAAGCAGAGAGCGCCCTGAAATTCACATCCATATCAAGCGCCCTGAGCCCAAGCTCGAACTGCGTTTCCACCGATTCCATCCGGCGAAAAGACAGCCCGTGACTCTCCACAAAGTCCCGTTGAGACCCGTCATGGGCCTCTGAAACATATCGCAGTCCAACGTTAACTTTTTCAGTCACCTCAGATCTCCCGTTTCTCTGGACTTCGAACTTCAGCTCAAAGAACTTGACGTCTTCCATGACGCCCCAGCTTGCAGCCATGCAGAGCTGAAGCTTGAGTTCCCGCGTCGGAGCATCGACGATCAGTCGACTCCACTCATACTCATAGGGCAAGTTGACAACCAACTTACCTTTCTTAGTCAGAGCATATCCGTCGCCGTCGCCATCTTTTTCAACCTTCTCGATCATTCCATGATCAATCAGATTGTTGGTAGCATCGAGAATGCCATCTTCAGGAAATCTAGAAACCATATACTCGTGGACATCCCTAAACGGGACGTCCAGATTTACGGCCTCAAGCACCAATCGTTCCAGAGGTGAATGGGAAGAACAGCCCTTTATGGGCAGAAACTTCGGTAGCTGACTACCATCGCCCACATCAGAGCGAACAGCTGCAGTCAAGAGCACTACCTTGTCATTGCCGCCATCGGCCCTCTTCTGACGTCCGACCCGTCGGATCATTTGCCAGAGGTGGTTGATGGGGAGTTTCTCCGTCTTTCTCTCAAGAAACCCTTCCTTGTTGTAATCCACGACAATGCGAGCATCGTCGATGACCACTACTGAAAGACCTGGGATAGTGACAGAAGAATCCATGGTACCCGGAGTCGCGACGACTCCCACAGCTTTTCCTGCAGACTGCGCTCGGGCGATGTTGTCGAGTTGAAGCTCGACCTCATGGCCGCCAGTAACAGCGACTGGAAAGATGCCCATATCCAGCAATCTGCGACGGGCCTTTTCAACCCCTCTTCGAGAACGACAGAAGAACAGGTAAGTATCGCCGGCCTTCATACCCTTTGCGACCTTCTCCAATCCATCTGCGAACTCGCCAGGAACTTGCTCCAGTTCCACTGGATGCATCTCCTTGTGGAGAACATGCACCATCGCTGGTGCTCCATCGTGCCCGTAGATCTCAGGAAGACCGACTGGGTCGATGGTTGCTGAGACGATGTTTGTCGGCACGCCCTTCCTTGCAGCGTATCCGATCAAAAACTCGGTTTCAACGTCTCCTTCAAGAATCCGCTGAGCCTCGTCTACGATCAAGCAAGATCCATCTTGCCATAGTTCAGACCCAGAATCCCTCA
>JBILFC010000009.1:0-24781 GCA_044351785.1 Bdellovibrionota bacterium | reverse complement strand
CCTTTGAGAGATTGAACTTCTAAAATTCTTTTTATTCCTTAAACATTCAAATACAACATAAAGTATTACTATCAACTGGTAAGGGAGCGAAAGAATAATGCGTGATATCACTTAATTTGTACCCGATTTACTATTCTGTATCTTTAAACTGAATATCATATAAACGTCGGTATTCTCCTCCAACATTAAGGAGCTCTTCATGTGAACCCTTTTCTACTATTCTCCCCCCCTTCATTACCAAGATACAATTAGCTGTCCTAACGGTTGATAGTCTATGCGCTATTACAATAACTGTCCTACCGATCATTAACTGATCAATTGCCTTTTGTACTTGTTCTTCTGAATCATTGTCGAGGCTAGCTGTTGCTTCATCGAGAATTAGAATAGGAGAGTTTTTTAAAAGTGCCCTTGCGATTGATATTCTTGCCCTCTGCCCGCCTGATAATTTCAAGCCCTGCTCACCTATCCTAGTATCAAAGCCCTGAGGTAATTCATTAATGAACTCAGTTGCGTTTGCCTTTAAAGCAGCTTCATAAACCTCTTCCTTGCTCACACCTTCTCTACCGTATGCAATGTTATTAAAAATTGTATCATCAAAAAGAAATACGTGCTGTCCAACTAAAGAAATTTGAGATCTAAGAGAAGATAATTTATAGCTTCTAATATCTTTGCCATTGATTTCAATACTACCACTTACGACATCATAGAATCGAGGTAATAAACTTACCAATGTTGACTTACCAGAACCCGACATACCAACCAAAGCTAACATTGTGCCTGCCTTAAGTTCATAGTCTATCCCGATAAGTACCTCCTTAGAAGTTGGTTCATAAGAGAATCCAACTTTATTTAGTCTCACTGATTGAATATCTCTACTTAACTCTAATACCCCATCATCCTTCACAGCATCTTCAATATCTAAGAACTCAAATATTCTATCCGCGGCGGCGATACCACTTTGAAGACTTGTATTAATTCTACTTAACTTTTTAAATGGCTCATATAATAGAAATACCGATGTTATAAATGCTATAAAATCACCTTGAGTTCTAACTCCCTTAATTACACTAAGAGCACCGACCACAATAACGCCAGCTACTGCGAGAGTAGCCAATACTTCGTTAGTTGGTGAGGCGAGGGCACCATACTTTTCTGACTTGAGAAGGACGGCGGTAAAGCGTTCATTCTCATCTTTAAATCTTTTTTCTTCCCAAGGTTCACGCAAGAAAGCTCTTACTACTTTAGCACCCGAAATTACTTCACCTAAGAGTCCTGTAATACCGCCAAACTGCTCCTGCCCTGCCCTACTTAATTTCTTAACTTTTTTCCCAAATTTTAAAACAGGGTAAACACAAAGTGGAAATCCTACAAATGCCAGCATAGCTAAAAAAGGATCTAGGTAGAATGCGACTGTTAAAAGCGCTATCACCCTTACAGTATCTCTTAAAAGCGAAGCTCCTGAATCAGTTAATGCAGTTCGTACTAGCAATGCGTCATTAGTAACTCTAGAAATAATACCCCCGCTAGGCATACCTTCAAGTAAACCAACTGACATATGCAAAACTTTTCTGAATATCTCATTCCTTATATCTCTAACCACAGAATGTCCAACCTTTGCAGAAAGATATTTTTCCAGAAAACCAAATAAACCACGAACTACAGAAAATATTACAAGTGCAATTACTAAATACTTAAGCATATCTTGATTCTTAGATCCAAACACATCATCGAGTATTTTCTTGAGAAAATATGGAATAAGTCCATCAGTTGCCCCAAAGACTGTCATTGAAAGAATACCAATAATAAAAGTACCCTTATACGGCTTAAGATACTTTAATAGTCTCTTATATGTTGTGGTGCTGGATGCGGAATTCTTTACTTTACTCATAAATATGACTCTACTACTCTTGCAACTTTAATTGCTAATTTTTCATTATCATTAGATCCTAGACTGAGCTTAACCTGATTTAAGTCTGCTTGAATTCTTGCTCTTTTAACTTCATCGTCTAATAGACTATTTACCTCATTTAAGATATTCTCGACGGTGCAAACTTCTTGGAGCAATTCTTCTACTATTTTTCTATTGGCAATTAAGTTAGGCATGCCAATAAATTTAACTCCAGTAATTAATATTTTACCTATTCTATAGGTAAGTGGAGACACTTTATAAACTATTAAAAATGGATTCCCAGCTAGCGCTGCTTCCACCGTAGCAGTACCTGAAGCGACGATAGAAGCTCTAGAAAACTCTAGTATCTCTCTAGCTGATCCGTATATAAGTTTTATGCCATCCATTGCCAACTCGCGAACTTGATGCCTTACGCTAGCAGCAACCGGGATAACAATTTGTAACTCAGGTCTTTCTACGCGAAGTTTTCTATAAACTTCATTAAATAATGGTAATAGCGATTTTACTTCGGCTGACCGACTGCCTGGTAATAATCCAAGTATTGGTCTATTAGGATCTAAATCATTCTCCTTGCAGAAGTCTTCCCTTGAAATATTGAGAGGTGGTTTGTCAAGAAATGGGTGTCCCAGGTATGTAGCATCGACTCCGTGAGGTTTGTAAAAATTCTCCTCAAATGGAAAGATTGGTATAACTTTATCTATATATTTTTTAATCTGCTTTATTCTTCCTTTTCTCCAAGCCCATAACTGTGGGCTTATAAAATATATAATTTTCAACCCTCTTTTTTTAAGTTGTTTAGCCAAGCGTAGGTTAAAATCAGGAAAGTCAACAAGCAATGCTACTTCTGTTCCCCTTTTATCGACTTCATTCTCAAGCTCTTTCTTAACTGCAAGTAATCGGGGAATCTTTGCTAATACTTCAGTAAATCCCATGACACTAGCTTCCTTCTCAGCGTCAACCAATAGCTCCATTCCAGCCTTTCTAAGAGAGCTACCACCCATCCCGTAGATATTTAAATCCGGACAGGTTTTTAATAAGCTTTCTATCACTGGTGCAGTATGGTGATCACTTGATAATTCACCACAAACTACTAATAAACTTTTTTGATTATTCTTGTTCATCGCCCTTATGTTCAATTTAAAACTGAATTTGATTTATTAATCGAATTAACAACTAATTCAACTATTTCTATTGACCTTAGTCCATCATAACCATCGACTACAACCTTAGATCCATTATTGATAGAATCAATAAAACTCTCTAACTGACTAGTTAATGCATCAGATGCTTCTAATAACTCCTCATGACATGTAATCATTGGATTGCCATCTACAATAGATTTCCTTAATGCTTTATATTTTTTAGCTTGATAGTCTATCGTCAGGCAAGCATCTGGCTGAAAAACTCGCATAGTCCTTTCAGCAGAATGGGCTACTCGGCTAACACTTAAATTAGCCACAACACTAGTTGGGAACTCAATCCTGACTTGAGCCATGTCAATATGTTCTGTTAACACAGGGACTCCAACTGCATCGACCTTAACAGGAAATTCATTTACGAGATCTAGAACTAAATCAAGATCGTGTAACATAAGATCAAATATTACATTCACATCTGCGCCCCGTCCCCTAAATGGTGTGATACGTTTAGCCTCAATGTACCTTGGACTGCTAATATTTGATTTAAGTCTTAAATAAGCTGGATTAAAACGTTCAATATGACCGACTTGAAGTACACATGAATTTATTCTCGCCAATTCAACCAATTCCCTAGCACTTTGGGCACAATCGGTCATTGGCTTTTCTAATAATACGTTGACTTTGTGCGACAGAAAATATTTCGCAATTTCTAAATGGGAAATAGTATTTGTAGCGATAACTACAGCATTGATTGCACTGCATGGTATTTCTCGGTAATCCGGAAAAAATGGGATTGAATATCTGCCGGAAAAATCTTTACATACATCTAAATTTTTATCACATAGACAACTGACATCTACTAGTGAGCACTCGACAAGCTTAGCAAGATGCAAAGCCCCCATATGTCCTAATCCGACGACTGCTACTTTAATAGGTTGGGGCATCAAATTGAGATAGAAATATTAATATTGATTTGATAATAACTCTTTTACAAGATTAACAGTCTTATCACTATCTTAATATTTTATCTCTATTTCCGACCTCTTTTATGTCTCATAATGAAAGGCAACAGGTGCATAACTTTAAGCATCACAGTATAGTACAAAAAATTAAAATTTCTACAGAGGAAATCTAACGAATGATCAAACTTGCAGGGTCTAATAAGCATCGCTTACCAGCCAAATCAATCGAAATTGCGAAAGAGAAACTAAAATCAAGTAATACAAAATCGCTAGATGACAAAATTGAATTAACTGAGGCGCTATTTCTTAAGGCTCCTTCTCATTTTCTTGAAAAGACATCTAGCGATGATCAAGTACTTATTGTTGAACAAGTTTATTCGCATTTAGAAACTTTCATTAAGGAGGAACCTCTCGTCCATGTAAATTCTTTTCCTATTCCCAATCATAAGGGCCTAATTGGAATGACCTTTATCTTAAAAGATAGGCAGTTTATCGTAGATACGATAAGTAACTATTTCAAGAATTTAGGCATATTCCCCTTTTGTCTACTTCACCCTATTCTTAATGTAAATGATAGTTATAAAATTTCCTTAACTTACATTGAGATTGAGTTAAACAGTAATTTAAAGCTAGATAATGTTGTTGCAGATTTAAATTCATTACTGAACCTTTTATGTTCTTCCACTGATTCATATCCAGCAATGATTCAAGTCGTAAAGAACTTTTCCAATCTAATAGAAATTCAGCACCCGGGAGATCAGGGCAAGGAAATTACATCTTTTCTAAGTTGGCTTTTAAATGGGCGTTTTGTTTTTCTTGGCACATGGAATATTAAATCCAACGAAAGCTTAGGCATACTTTCTAAGGACAATAAATTCGAATCTGAAAACAATCTTAAACTTCAATTAAATGAGAATTTAGAAGTGATGGATAATGTAGGATTAGAGATAATTTTTACAAAACTTAAAAGCCGAAGTCCTATTCATAGAAACGACTATCTAGAGGCTATCAATATCACTTTAGGTGCGGGAGAAACTTTATCGATTGTTGGGCTATTCACTTCAAGAGTATGGAAGCAGGAAGTATCAGAAATTCCTATCCTCAGGCATAAACTATCAAATATCTTGATAGAAGAAGGTTTAGTTCCTAGTTCTCATGACTACAAAGAACTAATTAGCTTAGCAGACACTGTACCTAAATCTGACTTCTTTCAGTATTCAGAAGCCCAAATAAAGACATACTTCAATACCATCATGCATGCGGATATTCATGAAGTATTGCGCCTAATTCAACTAGCCGATAAATATAAAAGGCTGATGTACATAACAACGGCATTACCAAAAGACCGATACTCACCTAATACCGTTGATCAAATAGAAGAAATCCTATCAACTAAACTTGAAATCTGTAGAAATGCAATAGAATCTTATTCAGTCTTAGGAGATCACTCTCTTGTACTTATTCGATCAGCTATTCCCTACAATGAAAAAGCTTTCATCGGAGGGTTTCTTACGGAATTGGAAGCAACTATTTCTAGAGAAACGGCAAACTGGAATGACTCATTAAGAACTCTACTTAGTGAGAATCTAGATGAAGAAAAAGCTACAAGTTTATTCAATCATTTTAGAAAGGCTTTTAAACAAGCTTATAAAGCAACTCATTCTCCAGAAGTTGCACTAAAAGATATTTTAATCTTAGATAATTTAAGTTCTGAGCATCAATTGGATTTATCACTCGAGTTAATTGAACCCTATAGAAACAATCCAAGTTATAAACTTACTATCTATAAAAGAGGAGAAGATCTCCTATTGAGTGATATCGTGCCTTTCCTAGAGAATTTAGGGTTAGAGGTAATTAGTGAGGTTGTCTATCCAGTTTCTGAGAATGAAACTAAGTGGGGAGAAATCTATGACATCCTCGTTTCTCCTAAAAGCGGGGTAGCGATTAAGCCTGATATCATTGAAGAGAATATTGTTCCTGCTTTAAAACTTATATTATCTAAGAAACTAGAGAATGACAGCCTTAACAAACTTTTAATTAACCCCAGCTTAACTCCAAAAGAAATTTCTTTATGTAGAGCTTTGGCAAGATATCTATTACAAATAAAAGTTGCAGTGTCTCTAGAATCCGTTACTTCTGCCTTTACGAGTAATTCTGATAGTACAGCTCTTATTGTTAAATTTTTCCAGTTAAAATTTAACCCGAGGTCAAATTTTTCTGAGGCAGACAGAAAGTCTGAAATTGAGAAAGTTAAGGAAGAACTATTCTCTACACTTAAAAAGATCACAGATTCTTCCCATGATAAGATTATACGCACGACTATATACTTAGTAGAGGCAATACTAAGAACGAACTATTACATCTCAGAACATAGCTTTAGATTGTCCTTTAAGATTGACTGCTCATTAATTAAATTAATGCCCCAGCCAGTACCTTTTAGAGAGATCTTTGTCAGCGCTCCAAATTTCCAAGGTACGCACCTAAGAGGAGGGAAAGTTGCTAGAGGAGGTCTCAGATGGTCATCTAGAAAAGATGATTTTAGGACAGAAGTACTAGGCCTTATGAAGACTCAGATGGTAAAGAATGCCATTATTGTTCCAGTTGGCGCAAAAGGTGGATTTATTCTCCATGATGAACCAAAGGAGCGCGCTGCTCTCCTTCAAGCAGTAGAAAGTACGTATAAAGAATTTATTCGGTCTCTACTAGATATTACAGACAACAGAATCGGCTCTGAGACTATTCACCCCAATAACGTGATATGCTACGACGAATTTGATCCTTATTTTGTAGTCGCTGCTGACAGAGGGACAGCTACATTTAGTGATATTGCAAATGGCATAGCTAGAAATGAATTTAATTTTTGGCTTGATGATGCTTTTGCATCTGGTGGTAGTGCGGGCTATGATCACAAGGCGTTAGGTATCACTGCTAAGGGAGCATGGGAATGCACTATAAGGCATTTTAAAGAGCTTGGAATTGATATAGATACCACTCCTTTCTCCGTTATAGGGATTGGTGATATGTCTGGAGATGTATTTGGTAATGGCTTAATACTCAGTGAAAATGCAAAATTAATTGCCGCATTTGACCATCGCCATATTTTTATAGATCCGAATCCAGACCCAAAAGTTTCCTTTAATGAAAGATTAAGACTATTTAAGCTACCTAGTTCGAGCTGGGATGACTATTCAAAAGAACTACTTTCTAAGGGTGGAGCTGTCTTCTCAAGGGGATTAAAGGATATTAATCCGAGTCCTGAAGCAAGAGAGACTTTCAAACTTACAGATGATAGTTACTCAAGCTCAGATTTAATTAAAAATATTCTAAAGGCTCCATGTGATCTTCTCTGGAATGGAGGTATCGGTACTTATGTTAAGTCAAGTCAAGAAAGTAATACAGACGCAAATGATCGAGCAAATGATGAGTTGAGAATTGACGCATCTGAACTTAAGGCGAGAATTGTTGGTGAAGGCGGGAATCTAGGATTTACGCAAAGAGCAAGAATTGAATATTCTAGACTAGGTGGTAGACTAAATACGGATGCCGTAGACAACTCTGGAGGTGTTGACACTAGCGATTTAGAAGTGAATCTAAAGCTACTTTTTAGAAAGTATATTCTTGACGGTAAAATCAGCATTAAGGTTCGAGATCAAGATCTCAAAGCATGCGAAGAAGAGGTATGTACTAAGGTAAGAAATAGAAACAGGTCGCAGAGTCTTATTCTTAGTCTTTGCCTTAAAGATAGTCGGTTTAATCTAACTTACTATCAAGATGCAATGGAAAATCTAGAAAAGTTAGGAAAGCTTAATAGGTCTTTAGAGTTTCTACCAACTAACGAAGAAATCACAAAAAGAAAAGAGGTAAAAGCTGGACTAACTAGACCGGAACTAGCAGTTCTGGTTGCATACAGCAAAATGCATGTATTTGAGTCTATACTAGAATCCAAACTTGTCGATGATCCATATCTGGAGAATCTTTTAATTGCATACTTCCCCTCTAGTCTTCAGACAAAATATCTGGATCTGATTAAACAACATCCACTTAGGAAAGAAATTATTGCTACTCAGATTTGTAACTTATTTATTGAACGAATGGGGCCTACGTTTGTATTTAAAATACTTGAAGATCAAGGGTCTATTCTTACCAATACGGTAAAGGCGTTCTTAGTTGCTGAAAGTATTCTAAATGTTTCTCAGATTACTTTTCAACTAAGATCCCTTGATAAAGCAAGCACATCTAGATTCTTCTTGGGTTCACTATTTAGAATACAAACTGGCTTAGATGCCGTTACAAGATGGTTTATAAATGATGAGTCAAGGAAATTGCCACTTAATGATTTAGTGAATAGATTCAGAGCTAGCTTTGATTCGATGATTGATAATACTGACCTACTTCTTACTGGTAACGAGGAAGCAAAATATCAGGATTCAGTTAGGGAGTTATTAATGCATAGCATGCCGCATGAATTATCTAAGAAACTATGTGCATTCCAGTATGCTACCAATTATCTAGATCTTATTAGAGTATCAGAGAATACGAATACTGACACACTAAAGGTAGCGCATTTAAATGCACGGCTCTCTTCTGTTCTTGAAATAAGCACGGTACTTGATATAAGCACTTCCTTACACACTGAGGATAAATGGGAAGCTAAGGCCCTTTTTGCAATCAATAGTAATCTTAGGCAGGCTATTTCGAGAATATCTTATAGGCTACTTAAGGAGTACAATGACTCTTCTGAAGATAGTATACAGACTTATCTCAAGCTTAGGGAGGAATTAGTAGGTAGGTACCGAGCAACGCTTAAACAAATTGAGGGCGGGGCACCTTCATTCTCTGCAATTTATGTTGTAGGAAACTTGCTTAGACAATTAGGTAAGCCAATAATCAGTTAGATGGGTATCGCTATTACCGTAAGATATATAAAGTAGCTGTTGCTATTACAACGCTGATTAGCGCGAACATACCCATGAAATATAATTTTTTGCTTGAAGATTCTTCAGCATCTATAACTTGGCTAAGCAATATTGGTCCTTTTGTTTTTGATCTATCGCTAAGTACAGGGTTACTTTCTCGATTCTTTATAACGTTTTCTTGTTTTTTCAAACTGGCTTCGCTACTAGTATCTACTACCCTCAAGAATTCTTCAGTATCTAACCTATATGCTCTAAATTTTTTATTTTCTGTTGAAACAGAGATATTCTTTTCAACGATATTTATAATTTCAAAAGCATCTCGTGGCCTATCTTGTTTTTGCTTCGAGAGCAATCTTAATATTAGGCGATTAACATATGAAGGCATTCCAGCTTGCAAGTCCTTGGGCGGAATAGGCGCTTGCTGTAAATGCTTTCTCATTAACTCCCCTGGGGAAGACCCGTCAAATGGCACTTTTCCCGTAGTCATCTCATACAACACGACACCTAAACTATATAAATCAACACTTGCTGATGGCTCCTCTCCAATCCATATTTCTGGCGCGATATAGCATACAGAACCTACAATTTCATTGTGATGTGTTAACTGTGAATTCTCAGGCCTTGCTATTCCAAAGTCCATTAGCTTTGGCATGAAATTCTCAGCTAATATAATATTCGCAGGCTTTAAGTCCCTATGTATTATACCTTTTTGATGAATTGCCTGAAGTGCTCCACTAATAGAGAGTATAAAATTTGAAAGTTTAGATATAGGAAATAGGCCTTCTTTTAGTACAGTTTCTAACGTTTTACCAGGAGCATACTCCATAACATAAAATGTTACACCAGATACCGAGTTGGCTTCATAGACTTTTACTACATTTGGATGTTCTACTTTCTGAAGCAATTCAGCTTCTCTTAGAAATCGCTGCAACAAGCTTTCATCTAATGCATACTCCGGGTGAAGAACTTTTATTGCAACTGGCGCTTGTCCAAGATGTGGGGCCTCTGCTAAATAGACATTTCCCATCCCCCCACTACCAACAACCTTAAGTAGTTTGTATGTTGGTGATAATATACGAGCGATCTGAAGAAGTTCTTGATCGAACTTCTTATCTATGCCTTTATTTAGTTCCTCTAGGTTCATCCTTTATATATCGGCAGTATATAGAAAGTTCTTAAGATGATAACTACCTATAAGTATTAATAAATAAACAAAGTTCACATTTTTTAAGACTTTTCAAAATGGTACTTATTAGGTTATTTATCTCTCTTTTAAGAATAATATTATCTAATAAATTCATGTTAAAAATAATTTCAAATCTTTGCATTCTTTTCCTTTTAACAATTTCTCTTTGTGTTACTGCTCAAGCAGATACCCCAGAAGGTAATATTTCTCCTAGAATTGTCGGAGGTACAACAGCAACTAGAGGCGCTTGGCCTTTTATGGTTGGATTATTTTCCGCTGGTAGCGGTGCACTGCCAGGTCGATTTTTCTGTGGTGGGACATTAATTCATTCCAACTGGGTATTAACTGCTGGACATTGCCTATTCGGTCAAACCGCATCAGGAGTAGTGGTAGGTATAGGACTTCATGATTTATCTACTGATTCAGGGACTGGTGAATTTAAAACAATATCTAGAATAATAATGCACCCTAGCTATAACGATAATACGCTTGCTAATGATATTGCACTTATTGAATTGTCATCTGCATCTACAATTGGCACGCCTATTTTACCCTATAGCGGAAGTAGTTCCTATGAAGGAATTACGAATACTGCTATTGGTTGGGGTCTCACATCTGAAGGTGGGAGCATTTCCAATATCCTTAGGCAGGTAGACCTTCCTGTGGTTTCTAGCTCTACTTGTGGAGTTAATGGTACCCAGTTATGTGCTGGATTTGCGCAGGGTGGTAAAGATGCGTGTCAAGGTGATAGTGGAGGTCCATTTGTTTCCGGTACTGGATCTAATGCTATTTTAATTGGTGTTACTTCTTCTGGTAATGGTTGTGCTAGGCCTAATAGTTACGGTATTTGGACTAGAGCGAGTAGCTACAATTCATTTATATATACTTATGTTCCAAGCCCTAATCCAATTAGCGAAACAAATGGGCCCTATGGCTTATGGAATGGCTTTCTAAGTATGATAAATATTTTAGAGCTACAAAATCCTACTAACACTGCAGTTAGTGCACAGGTAAATATCATAGATACAAATGGAACTATCCGATCATCAACACTCGTAACAGTTCCAGCTCAGGATCAGTTTGATGTCATACTAAATAACTTAAGCGGATTTGGTGCTAATGCGTATGGTCTTGTACAAGTTTCAAATAACGTAACTGGAAGGGTTTCATATTATAGAGCGAATTCAGTTGATACATCTGCTTATGATTATTCATACAGCGTTCCTTTAAGAGACGGGATAACGAATACTTCTTATGTAGGATTTAATACTTTTCAACCTAGTACTGATGCTAGTCAACTAAGTAATCTTGTAGCTAACTGGTTATCAATTGTTAACTTGGAAACAACTTCTAAGTCATTTGCGGTAAAAAAATATAATCAAGCTGGTGTTCTTTTAAGTCAAGCTAGTTATACTCTAAGTGGAAGAAATAGAGTTGACGTTGAAGGTGGACATGTTAACCCAGGGCCAAATGCAGTGGGTTACCTAGAAGTAGTTCCAACTGATACGAGTGCAAGATACATAAGTCAGCTTATTAGATATGGTTATGGAGCGACTGACTTTGAATTTGCGTTTCCATTAGAAGCAAGAGCAGGAAGCACAACTACTAAATATTTCCCCTTAGGTAGTGGTGCTACAAATCAGAATTGGCTTGAAATTGTAAATCTTGCAGACACCACAGCACATGTGAATTTAAAAATATATTCTCAAAATGGTACTACCCTATTTGATAATTCTGTTTTTAATGCTGCTAGATCACAGACCCATTTTAATGCCTCAACATTTATACCTACAGGAACAATTGGTTTCGCTGAAGTTACTCCTACCGGTAACCCTTTCATGGCGCAGTCTATGATATACTATAAACTGCCGTCAGGAAGTATCGCTTCACTTACAGGAATTCAACCAATTACTTCTAGTACATCTACTGTAAGAGGCAGTTATAATCTCTACCTGTCAATGGAAGGATATCTTCAGGTACATAATCCTTTAAGTACCAATAGTATCGTAGATATTAGTGTCATATCTCAAGCAAGCTCAGGAATTAGTTTTACTGAAACCTTAGGAGCTAAGGAAACCAAATCCTATTATTTAAATTCAGGTTACGGAACAGTACCTAATTCATATGGCTCTGTGATAGTTACACCAAGAAGCGGAAGTAGTATCCTAGGCACTACCTTTAGAGTAAGAAGAGAAGGTGCTACGCCTAATATTCAGTATGTAAATCCTGGAACCTTAGAATAGTTATCTAGCGCCAAAGAAATAAAAAAAGGCGCCTCAAACTACAAAGAGTTTGGGCGCCGGTTCGGGTTTTCAACCTTCCATGGCTCTAAGTTCAGAAAGAAGAGTATTCAGAACAGTCCTGGCAGATGCGAGCGTAAAGTTTGCCGCATTCATGTCACTAGCTGGTTTAAAATACTCGATCATATCAACAACCGCTGGAATAAGTTCTGCCACTCGAGACCGAACCTCAGCTATTAGTTGCCGGTACTCCCCTATTGTTCGCTGATGCTCTCGGCACTTTGCGCAGTCAGCAACACGAACCTCTCGCATACCCTTCGGTGCGGTTTGTTTCTTTGCCTTTAGAGCCGTCAATTCATGCATAAAGGTATTTCGTTCCTCGACAGTACTTCCTAAGCTAGCACGTAAGTCGCTTATTTCTGCTGCGGATTGATCAATTTGACTAGTAGCAAAATCTAACTTCCATTTTAACTTTCGCAGTTCATCATCTTGCTGACACCTGCAAGTAATCTCCGACTGAAGTAAAGTAACCCTAGAATACAATCCGCTAAGTTCATTATTTGCTGCAGCCAACTTACGCTCCAGCACATCCTGCGCGTCTTCAGCCTGAAGCCTCATAGCTTCTTCATTCTCAAGAAATTCGGTTTGATGTGACAAGCGTTCTGTGAGTTCTATCACTTCAGTTCCAAGAGACAGAACTTGTTCTCGCAAGCTTCGAAAGTTCTCAGTACCCTGTTCCAGTTCATCGTTAGCAAGAAACAGTTCTTTTCTAAGAGTTGCAAGATCACTCAGTAACAGATCTCTTTGACCCTCCATGTCTTCTATTAAACCACGTAGCCGATCCATCTCATCCCGTGCACTTGTTACAGTGCTCTGTTTGAGGTTATTCGCCTGCTCCAACTGCAAACGTAATGCTGTAACTTCCGCTTGCACTGTCGCACAATGCTGAGCATGCTGCTTATTTACAGTAACAAGCTGCTCCTGCGCAGCTGCAGCACGTTTACATAACTCAGCCTCATGGGTTGTACGTAAACGATCTCTTTCAGAACATAGGTCCGCTATTTTCGCATTCGCTTCAGCTAATTGATGATCGAAGGCAATTTTTGACTTTAGTGCGTTATCATCTAAGCTCTTTTTTAATTCTCTACCGCCCTTGATAGCTGAATTAAATACAATCGCACAACTCTCAAATGAATTTACTTCTTCAACGACACAGTCCATACCCATCGACACAATATGATTTCTGAGTTTCTCAGTAAACTCGAATATCTTTAACAAATAGCGCAATTCTCTCCTATCTTGCGCGTTTTCTCTGGACTCCCTCCAAAAGACGGATACAAAAATCACACTGACAACGAATAAAATCATCATAAGAAGTGTTTGAGGAATAAGCTTCAATGGAACCCTTCCATCTGTAGACATACCCTCAAGGTGATAGATAAAATACCAATATGTTGCTACGCCGACAATGCATCCAACAATTAGAGTAAAAATACTCCAACTCCAAAGATCCAAACTCCGTACCTGTTCTTCCTTCTTCCATGATTTTTTATTTTTAGCCATCACACACCTCCTCACAAAAACGAGAACAAAAAAGGGCAAAATGCCCTTGAAAATTCATAACCTCTGAAACCCGAGTAAAGTTATATCAAAATGAGAGGAAATACAAGTTTTTGGTGGATACAAATTTCCTCCACCTACCCTTGCGGTAAACTCAAGGGTAGCGATCCCCCAAAGGTGCTGAGGCCAAGATTAGTCAGTTTGTTGCAGTCTAGTTACCAACGTAAGGTGTTTATTTTACGAACTATCTCACCGATTGTTTGCCTTTTAAGCATTAGTAATATAGTAAATCAATTACCTTCAATCGTTCTTTTATATTCTTATCCGGGTAGACAGTATAAGTGTTGTTTCCCTACTGCGCCTTATGTCTTGGCTTAGTGGGGAAACAACAGTGGCAAGGTAATGTTCTATTATCTTTTAGCCAAGTTCAGAACTCACTCTCATTCCATTTATCTCCTTGGAGGTACTTATGGGTAATCATCATCGCCCACTAGAAATTGCTACTCATAATGGTAAATTTCATGCAGATGAAGTTTTTGCTGTTCTTATCCTGCTCAGATTATACCCAGATGCAAGTGTAATTCGTACAAGAGACCCTAGAAGAATCAATCAAGCAGATTTTGTAGTAGATGTTGGTAATGTCTACAATCACGGAACCGGACGTTATGATCATCACTCTACGGAGGTGAAACTATTTCGTCTGACTGATATACCATATGCATCAGCTGGATTAGTTTGGCATCATTACGGCCAAGAATACCTACAAATGGAAGGAATTTCTAGCGAAATTGCCGATGATGTACAGCGAAACGTAGATGCTCATTTGATTCAGTTGATTGATGGAGTAGACACAGGTTCACTAACGCAGCCTCCAACTATTAGTCCAAATAATACACATGTTGGAAGCATCTCCTTAAGCCGTACTATTGCGATGCTGAATTCACTTCCTTGCGACCTGCACAATGAGGAAATGCAAATGGATAAATTTCAACTAGCGATGAAAGTCTCTGCCGGAGTACTAACTACCTGCATCTCAGAATCGGCGAGTAGGACATTGGCAAATTTAAATGATACTAGCGTGAATAATGGTCGTATTAAAAACAGACATAAGAGACACAGGACTAGACATTAATGAAATTGATAAACGCAGATAATGGAACTTGGCATATAGGTTTTTTCTATGGTGCCACTGCGTTTCTTTATTCTACCCTTTTTGCCCAGTTCGTATAACGCCTAATACGCAAGTTGCCTTTAGCTAATAGCATCGCTTTATAACGTATATTGCAAAAAGGGTAATCTTTCGACAGCGCTCAAGATAAAAATGGAGCTGAACGGGATCGAACCGATGACCTCCGCCTTGCAAGGGCGGCGCTCTCCCAGCTGAGCTACAGCCCCACATAATAAAATTACGTGGAAATAAAACCTAAGCAAAGGCAAACCTAAACCAGAAAATATTGCTTCTTTTAGGCTATCCCTTAAAAAGGCACAACTAAAAAAATCACCAAAACAACAAAACTGGTGGGCCAGGGAAGACTTGAACTTCCGACCTCACGCTTATCAGGCGTGCACTCTAACCAGCTGAGCTACTGGCCCATAACCGTCTAATTTATTTAGGCTAATTAATAGCTAAAGTGGGAGGGAACCTAATCTTTTCAGGCCCCGATGTCAACAAACTAGTACTAAGTATTTCAAAAAAACACATAAATTCTTCCATTTTCGCCTAAAACTAGCCTTTTACAATAAAAACAGGTCTTGCAGGATCCATTTTAGACATTTAGAATCTAAATAGTAGGTATAGTTGAGGAGACTGGTAATAGATCACCTCAGAACTATAAGGGACCGGAGAGATTTATTTTTATGAATTCTACCCTCTTGCTGAATGCCAGCTATGAACCCTTGAAGATCATTTCTTGGGAGAAAGCCATTACCCTTTTCTTTCTTGGAAAGGTAGAAGTTATAGACTCTTACGATAAAAATGTAAGAAGTGTATCACTAGTTATGAGAGTTCCTTCAGTTGTAAGGCTTGTTAACTACGTTAAACTCACAACAAGGAAACCACCACTAACTAAAATTAATTTATTAGCCAGAGATGATTTTAGCTGCCAATACTGCAAAAAATATCTTTCCAAAGTAGAAGCAACCGTTGATCACGTAGTGCCTAGAACAAAGGGAGGTAAAACTATATGGCAGAATGTTGTACTCGCCTGCCCACCATGTAACAGAAAAAAAGGTGGACGTACCCCAGAAGAAGCTAATATGCCCTTAAGTAAGAAACCAGAGGCACCTAACTGGTTACCAGTCGTAAATTTCACTTTCGAGAAGAATATCCCCATAATATGGAATATGTTCCTTAGAAAACTCTAAAACCTT
This sequence comes from Bdellovibrionota bacterium, assembly GCA_044351785.1. Classification (GTDB taxonomy): domain Bacteria; phylum Bdellovibrionota_C; class UBA2361; order SZUA-149; family DAOLCO01; genus JAIYCX01. Next base: position 8,499 of record JBILFC010000009.1, on the reverse strand, counting down.
GTATTTTATTATAGTCTAGATAAAATACTGAAATGAGAAATGGAATTAAAGACCTACTAAACGATCAGCGGATTAAGATCCTTAGAGCTATAAGCCCTAAGAAAGATCTATTCTATCTAGTAGGAGGAGCGATCAGAGACAGCCTGCTTGGAGAAGAATGCTGTGACCTTGATTTCTGTTCCCCACTCAGAGCGAATGCAATTATCGAAATCATGTCCTCTCATGGATATAAAGTAGTTCCTACTGGAATATCGTTCGAAACTATTACTGTAGTTCTAGGAGAAGACATTCCGCAAATTCAGATTTCATCTTTTAGAGGCAGTGGGTCAAGCTTACTTGAAGATCTTTCACTAAGAGACTTTAGTATTAATTCATTAGCCGTATCAATAGATAATAACGAAATTATAGACCCGCAAGGCGGAACCAAAGATATAGCCAATAAGATAATAAGAGCTAATGGAGAACCCAGCCAAAGGTTTGAAGAAGATCCTCTTAGAATATTACGCTTAGTTAGACTAGCATCAGAATTAGATTTTAATATTGAAGCAAAAACAGAAATTGCCGCCCGCACTCTAGCAAACTTACTAAAAAAAATAAGTATTGAACGCTTAACAGATGAATTTATAAAAATAGTCATCTCTAAGAACTTTAGAATAGCAATGGGCTTTCTAAAAGAAATAAATTTTTATGAATATTATTTGCCGGAACTACATACCTGTATCAACTTTGAGCAAAATGAATTTCACAAACATGATGTATTCGAACATACATTAGACGTCATAGAATTATGTGAAGATGACAAACTATTAAAATTAGCCGCCTTATTCCATGACATCGGAAAACCTCCATCTCTAACAATCGACGAAGATGGAAGGAGACATTTTTATCTGCACGAAAAAATTGGTGCTGAGATGATGCCTTCGATCGGAAAATCAATAAGACTCCCCAATGATTTAACAAAAGACATTCAAACCTTAGTATTAACTCATATGAGGCCAATTGATTGCGGTGATGCTGGTATAAGAAGAATAATTAGAGATACGGATAATCTATATTCACTTTGGAGAAAGTTAAAATGGGCCGACACCGTTAGTGTACTAAATGAAACAGAAGGTGTTATTTCATCTTTTCAAAAATTCGATGAAAGGACTGAAGAAGTAAGAAAAAAAGCTGAAATTAACCCATTTAGCTCTCTGGCTGTAAGAGGACAGGATTTAATTGAGCTCGGGTTTACTCCTAGCAGAAAATTTAAGGATATACTTACAAACTTAAATGAAAGAATTATTGAGAATCCCGATCTAAACACAAGGGATCAACTATTAAGCATTATAAAAAATGAATTTGGTACTGATAAGTGATTGCCTTTATAGCATTTTAGTAGTTATACTCAGCTCAATGAATTAATCAAGAATTATCAGAAAAATGATGAAAAATAGACTATTAACCTTGCGATCAACGCTCCTTTTTCTAATTTGCACTGTTTCACTGGCCTCTTGTGGTGGTAGCTCTAAAGATGCAACTGTATTTAAAATTTCATTTAAGAATATTTCCAAGACTCCTACATTTACTGCTCAGAATGGAGCTGGAGTGGTTGTAGCGTATTCTTCTCTCTTAGGTGTAGTTCATACCGGCAAGTCACCTATTTATACTCTTAATACCAAAGCTCCGAAGGGATTAGAAGCATTAGCTGAGGCTGGTAATCCATCAGAATATTTACAAGATATTACTGTAGCGGAGAATGTAGAAGTAGTTGGAGTTGCGAATCAAACAGCAACTGACTCATCTGGATTATTAGCTCCTAATGACACATTTACCCTTCTCCTATCAGCCCAAGACCCCGCAGATAGCTTAAGTCTTGCAGTTTCATTTCTACAAGCAAATGATATTATTGTCTCTACCCCAGAAAATGGCATTCCTCTTTTTAGAGCAGATGGAACTCCTTTCTCTGGAGATATTACTTCTCAATTTGGTTATTATGACGTAGGTACAGAGGCTAATGAACCTCCAGGATTAGGAGTAAATCAGGTATTGAGACAAGGAACTGCTCCAGAAGGACAAGTATCCGCGGGCATTGCCGAAAATGGAGTTGTAAAAACTTTAAATGATGGGTTTAGCTATCCACCAGTATCTTCTACACTGCAAGTTACTATCAGTGTCTTTGATCAAGTTAACCTACCACCTCCAAGTCCATCACCTTCACCAGAAGCAACTACTTCCGCATCACCTACTAGTACTATATCAGCTAGCCCAACTCCTTCGGCGTCTAAAAGCCCGAGTAGCTCCCCTAGCCCTTCTGCAAGTAGGCAGCCTTAATCCAGGCTACGCAGTCTTCCGTTGAAGCTCCAGGAGTGAATATTTTCTTCACTCCTACTTTGGATAAGCTCTCTATATCCTCATCAGGTATAATACCTCCACCGAATACAATTACATCTTCAGCCCCTTCAGCTTTTAACAGATTAATCACCTTAGGAAAAACTGTCATATGCGCGCCAGATAAAATACTTATTCCAAGAAAATCTACATCCTCTTGTATCGCAGTTGAGACAACCGCATCGGCAGTCTGATGTAGGCCAGTATAAATTACCTCCATCCCAGCATCTCTCAAGGCTCGAGCTATCACCTTAGCTCCCCTATCGTGTCCATCAAGGCCAACTTTAGCTACCAAGACTCTTATAATTTTATCCATAGTTCTCTTATTCTTTAAATAAATCCTGGATCAGTGTACACACCGAACACTTCTCTATAAATCGCACAAACTTCCCCAAGCGTTACACCCTTAGACACAGCTTCTATTAATCCGGGCATCACATTAGTACCATCTACACAAATCTGCCTAATATTATCTAAATGGGATCTTACATCAAGCTCTGATCTTCTTGATAAGAATCCTTTAAATTCCTCGATCCTATTCCTTTCCACTTCAAGTGGTACTTTATGGGTGTCTATCTTTTGTGAATAGCCTGCATCTGTAAAATCAGTCACTCCAACTATAGTTCTAGCTCCAGCTTCTAGTTCCTTTTGAAAAATATAAGCTGCTTCAGAAATCTCTTTCTGTGGATATCCTACATCTATCGCATTTAACATGCCACCAATCTCATCAAGTTTGGATATATATTTCATAGCCTCTATCTCTACCTTATCTGTCATCCATTCTACGAAATATGAACCACCTAAAGGGTCAACAGTATTTGCTACACCAGTCTCAGTTGCAATGATTTGTTGCGTGCGCAAGGCCACTCGAACTGCCTCTTCTGTAGGTAAGGACAATGTCTCATCCATCGCATTAGTATGAAGCGACTGTGTACCACCTAGTACCGCTGCTAAGGCCTGAATAGCAACTCTAGCGATATTATTTAAAGGTTGTTGAGCGGTCAAACTAACCCCTGCTGTCTGAGCATGCGTTCTTAGCATCATGGACCTATCAGACTTCGCGCCAAAGCGCTCCTTCATAAATCTAGCCCACATTCTTCTACCAGCTCTAAACTTTGCTATCTCCTCAAAAAAATCATTATGCACATCCCAGAAAAAAGATAACCTTGGAGCAAAAGAATCAATATCTAATCCACGCCGACATAACTCTTCCACATACGCAATTCCATCATACAGTGTAAATGCTAACTCTTGTACTGCTGTAGCACCAGCTTCTCTAATATGATAACCAGAAATACTAACAGCCTGAAACCTTTTAGCCTCTAAACTACAAAATTCGATCATATCGCAAACTAAACGCACTGAGGGCTTCGGCGGTGAAATCCACTCTTTCTGTGCTATATATTCCTTTAAAATATCATTCTGTATAGTTCCACCCATATCATTTAATGAATAGCCACGGCTCTTCCCTAAAGCGAAATACATTGCTAGTACAGGCGAAGCACTACAATTAATAGTCATAGATGTTGTTACTTTCGTAAGATCTATGTCCTTAAATAAAACTTCCATATCCTCTATTGAACTAAGGCTAACGCCTTCTCTACCGACTTCGCCTTCACTTAAAGGATGTGTAGGGTCATAACCCATAAGACTTGGCATATCAAAGGCAGTGGATAAGCCAGTCTGGCCCTGCTTTAGGAGATAATGAAATCGCTCATTAGTATCCTTAGGATCACCAAAGCCTGCAAACTGTCTCATCGTCCAGAGCCTTGTTCTATACCCCTTCGCTCGCACGCCTCTAGTAAAAGGAAAAACACCAGGGTAACCAATCTCCTCAGGTACCTTTTCTTCTGGACTAGCTAATACTGGAATCTCTATTCCACCTAAAGATAGGAAATTAGCATTCCGTTCTTCATCTTTTTCACTTATTGCCTTCCATTCTTCTTTTTGTGAAGGGACTTTAGACATTCTGAAATTCCTTAAGTAATCCTGCTGCAATAACTAATCTTTGAATCTCACTAGTGCCTTCGTATATCTCAGTTATTTTAGCATCACGCAAATGTCGCTCTACATTAAAATCTTTAACATAACCGTAACCACCGTGAATCTGAATAGCTTTATTAGTAATTTTCATCGCCGTTTCAGAAGCAAATAACTTAGCCTGAGCTGCAAAGCGACTATAAGGCTGATGAGCGTCTTTTCTTCTAGCTGCTGATAGTGCCAATAATCTAGCTGCGTCTAGCTCAGTAGACATATCAGCCATATAATTCTGTATTGATTGATGTTCATGAATAAATTTACCAAATGTCTGCCTCTCAGTGGTGTATTTAATAGCCGCTTCCATTGCAGTACCAGCGATGCCGCTTGCTTGAGATGCGATACCAATCCTTCCCCCATCAAGCGTACTCATAGCAACCTTAAATCCATCTCCTCTCTTTCCTAATATAGCTGACTCTGAGACCTTCACATTATCAAATATAATACTGGCAGTAGGAGAACCGCATATCCCTAACTTGTCTTCTTTATGCCCTACACTTACTCCCTCCGTATTCATATCAACAATGAAAGCTGTGATCCCCTTATGTCCCTTCGCAGGGTCCTCCATGGTAAATAACACACAAACATAGGCGATTGGAGAATTTGTAATCCAATTCTTAACCCCATTAATTATAAAACCATCACCATCATACCTGGCCATACAAGTCTGCCTAGCAGCATCGCTACCAGTACCAGGTTCACTAAGAGCAAAGCAACCAATCTTATCTCCCTTAACCATAGCTGGAAGGTATTTCTGTTTCTGCTCCTCTGTCCCGTATGTTAGTATTGGCCAGATAGCTAAAGAATTATGAGCACTAACAACTACACAAGTAGAAGCACAACCTCTAGCAAGCTCCTCTACAATAAGCGCATAGGCAGTATTACTGAGATTACTTCCACCATATACTTCGGGCACACATACACCAAGAAAACCTAAATCAGCGCATTCTTTAATCAAGGACATCGGAACATTATGCTCTTTATCAATTTGCCTACTTAAAGGCTCAATACGTTCTATCGCAAAATCTCTACATGCATCGCGAATTAGTTTTTCATCTTCAGTAAGTAAGATCTCTGTAGCACTTTCAATCATAATTATTTCCCAATAAAATTAGGTTTTCTATTTTCAATAAAAGCATTTCGGCCTTCCTTTGCATCTTCTGTATAGAATAATGAATGAAATTCGCGAGTCTCCGCCACAATATCCCTATGATACTCCTCAAAAGAAGACTTTTGCAACGATCTTTTAATAGATTGAATAGCTAAAGGTGCTTTCTTAGAAATTTTTTCAGCAAATTTTAATACTTCGCTCGACAAAATATCATTATTATATGCCCTGTCGCATACGCCTATTTTAAGAGCCTCTTCGGCATCTATCATATCACCTGTCATAACAACCTCTTTAGCCTTAGACATAGGTAAACGCCTTAGAATTCTCCTTGTTCCACCAAAACCAGGAAGTAGTCCTAAGGTAATCTCTGGAAGCCCAAATTTCGCCTGCTCACTTGCAAAGATAAAATCACATGATAAAGCTAGCTCAAGCCCACCGCCTAAACAGTACCCTCCCACTTCAGCAATAACTGGCACTGGGAAGTTATCGATTTTCTCCATCACCCTTAATCCTAAGTTTATATAATCCTCTAAGACATTAGGTTGCATCTCATGAAATTCTTTTATGTCTGCACCAGCTACGAAAGACTTTTCCCCAGCACCAGTTATTATTAATGCTCTTATTTTCTTCTCTGGTTTAGAATGAAGAGCTTTTAAATGATTTAAAGTACTATCAAGCTCTCTAAGCAATTCGCTATTTAATGCATTTAAAGCCTTCGGCCGATTCAATGTGATCTTAGAAACATGATCACCAATATTTTCTATCATCAATAATCCAAGCATATTCCCTCTTATTTAAAAATTAATTATCCCGGTGGCCATGTCATATCTCTACCGCCTAAGATATGCATATGTAATTGAAACACAGACTGTCCAGCTTTCTCTCCAGAATTAATTACTACTCTAAAACCATCACTGCTGATTTTTTCGTTCTCAGCAATCTTAGAGCATACAACTAACATATGACCAAGCAAGTTTTCATGCTTAGCTTCGGCCTCTTTTAGAGAGATAATATCAGCACGAGGGATCACTAAAATATGACTTGGAGCAGCCGGATTAATATCTCTAATTGCAAAACATCTGTCATCTTCATAGATTATGTCAGCAGGGATTTCGCGATTCATTATCCGATGAAAAATCGTTTTATTACACATACTTAGAATACCCTATCAAATAAATAACTTTATGAACCAATAATTAGGAAAATCGCATCTAATTATGTGTCAGTATAGCATCAGACATATTAATTGGCTTTATTATTTTGTATTGAAATTTATGGACCAGGAATTAGACAGGACTCAAGGAATAAGTGATTTCGCTTCAGCTGATCTTATTAAGTATCCTAGCCTTAACCGAATCCAAAAATTACTTGAATCAAATAAAAAACTTCCTAAGCTAAGTGATCCAATTGAGCTTGTAAAATTCGAGATGCTTGAAGCGGAACTCTTAAATCAAAGAATACTTCCAACTACCAATGAAACGCTATCCCAGAAAATAAGGCACGAGGTAAATCTGCTAGCATGGCATGCTAAGCGATATGGAATAGAATCTGAAGATATAAATTACTTAGTGGATGTGCCAAGGTTTATCCTGAAACTAAGCGCTCAAGATTCAAATATTGGTGGCCCTGATCTATCTTATCTAGAGCTATTTGCTGACTTTATTCTAGGTAAATTTGATAATGCTAATAATTCTTATGAAGAAGGTCTGAATGTTGTAATAAAGGCTATTCTGAAGTCTAAGGATGATCATCTTCTTGATAAGATAAACTGCAACCTACCAATTTCAAAAACTGAATTTCTAAAACTTATAAAAGGCTCTTAAGTAATGTATCCTTGGAAATTGCTATCTTGCCTTTTTAGAAATTTGTTTCTGTAGGAACTTGATTTCTGCTAGTAAGGCCGACTTACGAGTCATGACAATCAAAAGCCATGACGCAATTGCTGCAAATAAAGGAACTTTAGAAAGGGGCGTCTCAACAAGCCTAGCTTGTATCGCAAAGATATAGAAAAAGAATCCTAAAAATAAAAGTCGATATCCCATTTGAGGGATATCGACTCATTAAATTTTTATCTAAAGACTTACTTGCAGACTACCGCAATATCCAAAGTACCGGAATCGTTTGTAACTAAGGTGCCGAAATAGTTAGGAGAACCCTCATCCTCTTTTAAAGTCCCTTTTCCACCGAAAGTGCCATCTTCTTTGATTAAAGAAAATGTTCCTGTTGAAGAAATGCTAAAGCTGTACTTTGGCTCATCTTGACACAGCTCTTCAATATCACAAGAAGAAAAAGAAAACTCACCCAAACTCTGAAGCCCGCCACCGGAATTAGCTCCATCTACAGAGGAAACTGAAGCCTCTAAAGAAGGTGTTCCGGAACTCTCACCACTAGCTTCGACGCTTTCAGTTTTAAGTGTAATATCGCAACTTAAGGATGCCCCACCAAGCACAGTTTGTACTTCTGAAATGGCTGAAGCGCCTCCCCTATCTCTAACTATTAATCTCACTTCTATTGGGAAGAATGAATTTAAAGTTGATTCCTCACTAGTAGAACTACTATCTGTGCTAGTATCAGATGTGGTTGTAACCTTTGTTTCACTGAGTTCAGTAAGAAGGCCTTCATTAACTTCTATTGCTGCTGGGAAGCCTAAGAAATCCTTTACTTTCCTACTAATAGGTTGTCCTTTTGGCTTAATCCATAATTCAGATCTTAGCTGGTCTTTAGTACTTAAATTATCTGTACAATCCCATTTTACAAAAAATGGTGATGATGCAAGCTTAGGAACATCTAAAGTACATGCTGGAGGAACTAAATCACCGTCGCCTACAAACTGCTCTGCATCACCGCCAAAGGATGATATTTCAGATCTGACAGCACCAGTGCTTATTAGAGCGCCGACTATTACAAGTGTTCGTAATGGGATAATTTTCATATTTATAAACTATAATGTTTTTAGCGTTAACAGTGACTTAAGAATGTCA
>JBILFC010000171.1:0-6578 GCA_044351785.1 Bdellovibrionota bacterium | reverse complement strand
GTCAGATTCACTAAGTAAATATCTGTTTTAGAAAAACTAAAAATAACTATATAAACTTGAAAGTCAAGAAGTATTCGGCATGAATCACAATTTTCTTTAATTCAGCTCATAGAACTCAACCCTAGTTTGGTTGGTCACAATGCCCCGCCATAGCTTTTACATGATTAAAGAACATATTAATAATTCCATCTAAACGAAGGAACTAAACCACCAGCCTACCTACTACTCTAACTCCCTAATAACTATATCTACCAGCCTACCTTCTACTTTAACCCCCTACTTAAGGAGGTTAGTAGGCCATTGTTTACTACCGTTTGGCGTAGCACAACTCTCTATTGTGTCGGCACATACATCAATATTTCCAAAACTGGGTTGCTAATATTTATAAAAAGACAATATTTTATTTACTAACGATCATCCGTGAAAAATCTTCATTAAACGTAATTTTTAAGCCTTCTAACATTCCACTTGTTATCACACCATCTAAATATGGAACCGGGGAATTCATTTCTGCAGGCTGAGGGGAATAAACTTCAACCACAAACTCCTGAAGTTCTATATCTCCGATCCTATACTTTTCAATTTTGTGATGTATCTTACCATGGCGCAACGGTTCTCCTAATTTGTCGAGAGTTTTCGAAAGGATAATTCCTGTCTTGAACTCAGGATCCAATTTAACTCCTTCCAATAAAATACCAACATTAAATGGACCCTTGCCGTTAATATACGCCTTTGTAACTTTAAGGGATTCGATATCAGAGAACTTTGTATACTTAGATATACCCTCTAATTCAATTATAGCAGGCGTTTTATGCATAACAACGCTACGAGGCTTGGAAATAGATTCTATTATTGATTTGCCAACACCAGCACAACTACTTAATATAAGAAAAAATAGGAATTTAAGAATAATAGTTTTTTTCATTCTTCCCTCTAAAAATTATAACGGTTTGTCACAGCACTTTGCAAGCTTTACTGTACATCAGTCCTAGTTCCAATGCACCAAAAAAAAGGGGGGTGGCCCCTTTAAACTAGCCTGTTATGTGAATAGTCAAGCGAGAAGATATAACTCAATGTAACAGTCATGACCTACCAGCCTACCTTCTACTTTAACCCCCGGGTTTCGGTAGATTGCATTGAAAATTTGAAGAGTAGGTGGTAAAAGTGATCTTGTATGGTAAGTAGCCTAGCTACTCTTTAATATATCAAGCAAGTGTTTTTAACGAATAATTATTCATAAAATTAAATTTCAAATGCGACAGAAATTCCAGTATTGTCTATTTGCGACTTATCTTTTTGTTGCTGAATCTGCCTTTGCTTGTGGAAGTCCCTATTATTTGGTTAGAAGAGATGAGCAAGTCAGCTCGAATATTCAAACTGCTGGAATTGAAAATAATATCTATCCGACTAGGCCAGTTTATATAAGGGATAAAAGTACAAATATTTTCAACGATTTTACTTCACCCCTTCCTAGCGATTCCTGTATCGAGAGTACCACCGTTTGCAACGGAGATTACTTGTTGTTTGACGTTAGAGCGATTGGTTATGTATTAAATTCTAAGAAGGATTTTTGTAATGAAAGAGAACATACTGAAATGCGCAATGCAATACTTAGCCAGTTCGCATTATATTTCTTTCCTTTCTTCGCTTTGGCCTTTCTTTTCTGGAAACTATTTGTTTCAACTTATTTATTTAAAGTGAACAGAGATTGAATAGTAAAGCTAACTGGTTTTATCCAGAATTGACAACGAAAAATTTCTTATTTCTTATTTCCAACAAATGAATTTACGTCATCTAGAAAAATCTTAGGAAGTTTTTTCGGTGCTTCAGTTTTATAAAAACTTCCTTGTCCTATTTTAGAAAGTACTTCCATAAAAGGAAAATCTGCATCCCTACCTAAAGCTATCGTCGATAGAGTACCTCCTGAGGCGATATGTTTTTTTATTTCATCGAGACAATTTATACTATTAGAGATCTTACCATCGCTTAGAACTAAAATGTGCTTTTTCTTTACATTTAGTTTTTCTAGTTGAGTGCGAGCTAGAGCTAAGGCTGGGAAGAGTTCGGTTTGTCCCACTGCTTTTAAATTGTCAAGACGCGTATTCGAATCCATACTAGCCTACCTACCACTCTAACACCCTATAATAATTCTTAATGTCACCTTTCTTACCTCAATCTAAATAGCCTGAGAGGTAAGGCTATTTTCCTAACCTGAAATTTTCTAACTTCAAATGCGATAACTTATGTAGGGAAAAAGTTTTTATTTGCAAAAAATACAATATAATTATAAAATAATTATGAAGAAGGATATAAGTTTTACGTGGAGTAAGGATAAGGCCGAGATAAATCTAGCTAAGCATGGTGTGTCGTTTGATGAAGCTGTGTCAGTTTTCTATGATGAAGAGGCTAGATTGATTGATGATCCAAGTCATTCCGTAAGGGATGAGAGATTTATTATTATGGGCTTAAGTAGTAAGCTGAGGTTATTGATTGTATGTCACTGTTATAGAGATAATGATTCTGTAGTGAGAATTATTTCGGCTAGAAAAGCAAATAAAAGCGAAGCACATTTTTATGGTGGATTTATATGAAATCAAATTATGATTTTTCAAAATCGAGAAAGAATCCTTATGCCAAGAATTTAAAGAGGCAAATTACAATTAAGCTTGATCCGCTTACTATAAGTTATTTTAAAGATTTAGCTTTGGATACTGGTATTAGCTATCAGAATCTTATGAATTATTATTTAAGAGACTGTGCTGTGAAGAATAAAAAGCCTTTAGTTAGTTGGACTAAGGGGTAATCATTCATACAGATATCTTACTCAATTCCTCTCTTCGCGTTCTCCGCGTCTCGGCGGTTAATTCCTAGGCTAGGTTTTGGTTACTCTCAATGACCCGCCACAGCTTTAACAACATAAACCAAAAATTATAATTCTTCCTATTTATTATTCATATTCTAACCGATTTAGGGTCTGGGTCTTGGCGTGTCTCTGTGATAATTTAACAGGACGATTGATCTGTGAATCTATAGGTCAGAAGTATGCAACTAAATGTAAATAATTATTTCTAGACAATGAAAAAAATCCTCTTATTTATATTGTTGCTTGTGGGCATATGGATGGTTCTGTCATTTGCCGCCTTCTTTTACATTATGAGCAGCTGGTTCTCGACTGGCATTGATTTAGAAGATCAGAAAGATGCAATTGATTTTTGCAATCGGTTGTTCAGTGCTCCTGAAATTAACGATAGCACGAAAGACTATCTTAGCTTTGATGATCTACCTCATTCTTATAAAGAGAATGCACCTAAAGCGATAAAAAATATAAGTTTTAGTCTCAAAGGTAAGAGTAAGAATCATATATGTTGTTTCACCTCTACGGAGGAAGGTAATCAGGATTGGGGTTATAGAGATTGTTTACATGAGCGTGAGAATGAAGTTCCAAGACTGAATACTAAAGTACAAACGATCGGAGGCTATGCTGATTGCACTGGGCCAGGTCGGCATTGGCATTCATTTAATGGGACGAAGGAATGTGTAGAGTAAGTCATTGGGTTGTTGTAGAGAGTGTGTTTGTGAGAACCTACAAATTGCCAGCCTAGCTTTTATTTAATATATCAAGCAAGTGTTTTAAACGAATAATTATTCATAAAATTAAATTTCAAATGCGATATAAATTCCAGTATTGTCTATTTGCGACTTATCTTTTTTTTGCTGAATCTGCCTTTGCTTGTGGAAGTCCCTATTATTTGGTTAGCAGAGATGAGCAAGTTATCTCGAATATTCAAACTGCTGGAATTGAAGATAATATCTATCCGACTAGGCCAGTTTATATAAAGGACAAAAGTACTAATATTTTCAACGATTTTACTTTACCTCTTCCTAGCGATTCCTGCATCGAGAGTACCACCGTTTGCAACGGAGATTACTTGTTGTTTGACGTTAGAGCGGTTGGTTACGTATTAAATTCTAAGAAGGATTTTTGTAATGAAAAAGAATATACTGAAATGCGCAATGCAATACTTAGCCAGTTCGCATTATATTTCTTTCCTTTCTTCGCTTTGGCCTTTCTTTTCTGGAAACTATGTGTTTCAACTTATTTATTTAAAGTGAACAGAGATTAAATAGTAAAACTAGCTTGGATTTGGTCATTCCCAGAGACCAACCATAGCTTTGGTAATGAAGATTGGGGGTTTTCTTCATTATCGTAAAAATGAAGAGGATATTTCATTAGAGGCGGAATTAGAGGGTAAGTATCATAATGGAAAGGCTTGTGTTGTGCCGTTTGTGGGAAAGAAGATTAGTGAATAAAAAGGTATTATATTTTATCTTATGCGCGTTGATGGTTCGCCAAGAATCCATGGCTGATCCAAGTGCGCAAACTAAAGATTTTATATGGTCAAATCCCTTACAGGCACGGTATCATAATATTGAATCGTCCTATGAAGACGTTGTACGTAGTGTTGAATGCTTAGTAGAAAATTTTCAGGTCTATAAATCCATGACCTCCATTCTGGACTACTCTTGTCTTGATAAACAACTAGACAAACTTTCTTCCTATAGTAAGGAGGATGCGGATCATAATTCTTTTACTCGTTCTATCTTAGAGGGCCCCGCTAAAGAGGGGCCTTTTACTACTATTAGAATAGTAAGAGTTGGCCAGAATAAATGTTTATTGCAGATTAAATCCAATAAGTGGCACATCTTTTTGGGAACCAGTGATGTCGAGGAATTAGAAGAGTTGAGGCTGAAAGAGATACGTAAATTGCTATTAAAACTTAAAGATAAGCGGAATACCTAATCAGGCGAGCGGGGACTGGAATGCCATTTAACCCTAGGTTTGGTCACTCTCAATGACCAACTACAGCTTTAACAAAGTTTATTTTAATGATCTATTATTAGAAGAATTTAATGAGATATCATGATTAATTTGGAAAATTTTGACTCTGATAATGCGCTGAAGCGACTTATGAGATTTTTATCAGTGGAAGGCGTATCTGGTCAAGAAAAGGCCATTGCAGATGAGGTTATTAAATCTTTAATAGAAATAGGGGTGCCCGAAAATTGCATTTACTTTGATGATGCGAACCTTAGGATCCCGGTGTCTACTCAGACGGGAAATCTTATAGTTAATCTTCCTGGTACTATTTCAGGGGATAGAAAATTATTTTGTGCACACCTTGATACAGTACCTTTGTGTGCTGGGAGTGTGCCCGTACTTAATGGAACTAGAATTTCACCCGCTGGAAATACTGCACTTGGTGGAGATAACCGGACTGGTGTTGCATGTTTAGTTAGTGTTATTTCCACCCTATTTGATAATAAGCTTGATTATCCTCCATTAACTTTTTTATTTACAGTTAGAGAGGAAAGCGGTCCATTGGGAGCAAGGTATGTTGATTTGAAGGCTTTAGGTCAGCCTATTGAAGGGTTTAATGTTGATGGCGGAAGTCCAGGAGAAGTTACTATCGGTGCAGTAGGTGCAGAACGCTGGGAAGTAGAGATCTTCGGTCATGCGGCTCATGCTGGCGTGCACCCAGAGAGAGGTGTTTCATCTCTAATTGTTGCTTCTCTTGCCATTACAAGTGTTCATGAAAATGGTTGGTTCGGAAAAATTGAAAAAGAGTTAGGGAAAAAAGGTGCCTCTAATATCGGTATCTTTGGCGGAAAGAATGGAAAAAGTGCAGGCGACGCTACTAATGTAGTAACAGACTATGTGCAATTAAGAGGCGAGTCGCGAAGTCATGATGTTGCATTCATGGGGGAAATTACAGAAGCATATAAATTGGCATTTGAGGATGCTGCCAAAAAAGTTAAAAACTTTGAAAATAAAAATGCTGAAGTTCGGTTAGTCTCTAACCTTGCTTATAATCCTTTTCATTTGAATGAAGACAGTTCTTGTGTGCAACAATGTCTAGCAGCAGCAAGAGGAATAGGTCAAGAAAAAGTTTATTGTAAAATTAGTAATGGTGGTCTTGATGCAAACTGGCTAGTGCAACACGGGATTCCTACAGTAACATTCGGAGCAGGTGTGCATAATATTCATACGACTAATGAATATATTGAAGTAAATGAGTTTTTAGCTGGGTGTAGGATGGCTATTGCACTTGCGATAGGGCACGAATAACTACTAGCCTACCTACTTCCTTAACCCTTCCGCTCAAGGATTAGAGAAAGTAGGATCAGTAATATTCCTCCAAAGAAATTTCTGAAGGCTAATATCTGCGTTGATTTAAGAGAATCACCCAGCTGTTTTCCGTTGACAAAATATTACCTACTTTTTAACAAGCTGTAATATATGGGCAAATTTTAACTTTCCAGAGGTGCGGGTATACATTCCTCTTTTAAAATTCCTACCAGTTAACAATTTATGGTTTTCGCACCATAACAAATCAGTATTAAACGGTAATAAATCTTTATTTTATCTCTAACTAGTAAATACAATGCAGCAAATACAATCTCCTATTCAAAATAATCTACAAGAGAGTCCACAAATGATTCGACATGCGGCAGAATATAAATTTAGCCAATACGTTGAAAAGAATATTGAAAATTTAAGGAAGGAAGGAATCCAAATT